>CAWLAW010000139.1:0-7194 GCA_963854885.1 Gammaproteobacteria bacterium
CGTATTGTTTTTTACGTGGTTGTACAGTTCCATAGCGACCGACTCGTACACCTCTCGGCGCATTGCTCCGCTACCCGTTGGGTTCTTCATCTTAGCGTTCGCTCCCATGCTTCTTGGCCGTGATTCAAGCTGCTTTGTGCGTCGTTTATAATTCCCATTCAGAAGACTCTGAGTCGCGAGAATCAAATGCTCGACCATACTCGATCCAGTGATGGCGATACAAAATATTCTAATATTCTAGGACACCCATGATATTGCGAAGTTGGAATACGAGTAGAAAGCAATGACCATCGCCTTTAGGCGGCCAATCTCTGATAGAGCCTTACGGCGTGCCGGTAGCCGCGGTAAAACCGTCCCCCTCTCGATTCGGCATGCGCCTTCATCTTCTCAGGTGAAATATTCTAGGACACCCATGATATTGCGAAGTTGGAAAAAAATATTCTAGGACACCCACGATATTGCGAAGTTGGAATGCGAGTAGAAAGCAATGACCATCGCCTTTAAGCTGCCAATCTCTGATAGAGCCTTACTGCGTGCCGGTACCCTCGGTAAAATCGTCCCCCTCTCGATTCGGCATGCGCCTTCATCTTCTCAGGTGAACCATCACCGATTCAAATCTTGATTGCATCTGCGTCACCGTCGGTAACCATTCGTCGTTCGATATGCCTAACTGCGTCAGAAGTCGCGGCAACCTTGAATCAATCACGCCACGTTTGCCGTCTCGAACACATCGTCCCGTCCAGTCGACTAAATTCAAATAATCTTGCAAATTAAACGGTAACCCCGTGTCCGTGTGGTTTACCCTCCCAGCGAATGGCGTGAGCACAACAGTCGGTGCGTCTTTCGTTTGTTGGGTCACTTCTTCAAGCCGTTGCTTGACCGATGTTTTGTCGCTACCAGCCAGAGTCGTTGCCTGTCCGGATCGGATGGGATTTAAGTCAACATAGGCCATCGCCGTGATAAGGGCAGTCTCATCAAGCAACGCTTGTGACTTAAATCGTCCTTCCCAGAACCGGCCCGTACACTGGTCTTCAGCATTCGCACGCCGGGCAATGTGCTCGTTTAAGCAACGCATGAACCAACTTAAATCCGACAGGCGTGCGCGCCAAACTGCTGCGATCGTTGAGACCGATCCTCGCTCTGCGTTGGTTAACGATCTACCCGCCCGATAACGTTGAACAACCTCGGGACCTCTATACAGCCGACACCATCGGTCTATTACCTCATCGACGGTCAACTCTTTTGCTTTGTCAACATCGATGTTGACGACCAAATGACAGTGATTACTCATCACCGCGTAGGCGCACACTTCTATCGTGAATACCTCAGTTAGTCGTGCTAATCGTTCAATAAACCAGTCACGACGGTGTTCAAACGAGTGGCCGGTGTAACCGTCTTCTCCGCACAGAAACGCGCGGCGTACGCAACGGGAAATACAATGATAGTAGGGCGTGTCTGATACGCACACCAAGCTAGCGCGGGGTTGGGTCATGGTCTCGTCCTCCTTGACAAGATCTGGGGTAGATTCAGTGGATGATGCTAATTGAAGTGCTCTCCGGGCTTAATGTTTTTTTATGGGTGTCCTGAATGGCGCTGTTTTGTGGGTGTCCTGAATGGCGATGCTGAATGGAGCTATGCTGAATGGCGCTAGTTGCTTGCGGCATTGACGATTTGGCCTACCTACTTCTGTACATACGACGAGTAGGCGACAATCGCTTATAACATCAGAACTACATAACCGAGGACTTACCTATTAATAACAACGACATTTTGCGCCGACTTCGCTATACGTTCGATTTTAGCGACTCAAAAATGATGGCGGTACTGTCACAAGCTGAGCTATTGGTAACCCGTAGCCAGCTGAGTGATTTGCTAAAAAAGGAAGAAGACTCCCAGCAACAGCCGTGCGACGATAAAACCTTGGCCGCTTTCTTGAATGGTCTAATCAACGAGAATCGGGGTAAGAAAGAGGGACCGCAACGCGAACTTGAGGACTCATTAAATAACAACATCATCTTTACGAAGTTAAAGATTGCGCTCGATCTGCGAGCTGAAGATGTTTTGAGGATTCTGGCGCTTGCAGATTTTGAACTCAGCAAGCACGAATTAAGCGCGTTCTTTAGAAAACCGAGTCATAAACACTATCGGGAATGTCAGGACCAGATCCTGAGAAATTTTCTTCATGGTTTGCAGCGCGAATATCGAGACGGTGGCTAGGCCATTGCTCGAACTCAGTCGCTCTAGTACATCGCAGGACTTTCACCTTTTTTGCTCAACAGAAACCGAACGTAGTGACCAACCCAAAGCACGACTAGCAACACGGCAGCGATTGCACTAGCTGATCGAAACGCCACTTTGCGCTGTTCGGCCGGCGCGAGGTCGCCAGTCATGCTTGCGAATATCGCAGTATTACCCAACGGGTTAATGATCGTAAACTTTGTTTCATAGCGCACCCCATTTCCTTGTGTCGGGATACAGTGTTGCGATGACCCGTTGAACTCGCCGCGCATTTCCGATGCTACAGTTTTCTTCTTAACGGTCCGTTATTGAGCCAAAAAGACACTCCGTGGTCGTCTAGCTGGGTCGAAACTCAGAAGTATCGTCGGTGAGAATACGTCTAAGTTTCACCCACCAATTGACTGACGCTTCGATTTGCAGTTACTTACCTGTAAATTTCGGTTTGCGCTTCTCATTGAACGCGTAAACGGCCTCTTGATGGTCTTCGCTAATGTTTGTGATCGCCTCGTAAGGCAAGCTCGCATCCATTAGCTCCGCGGCGATCTTACGCAATGGAATATTCGCGGTAACTTTCGTGTACCGAATCGCCTTTGTCGCACCGCTTACTAAACGATCCGCTATGTTCTCGGTTTTCGCGTCCAACTCTTCGTGTGGCACTAGATGATTGAGCAACCCATACTTATCCGCTTCATGCGCCTTTAACATGTCGCCCAGCATTAACAATTCTTTTGCTTTGTTAAACCCGATGAGCTGAGGCCAGATAACACAACCACCATCGCCTGCGACAAGCCCCATGCACACGTGTGGATCGCCGATCATTGCTTTCTCCGAAGCGATGACAATGTCGCACATCAGCGCAATCGTCGCGCCGAGCCCCGCGGCGGCACCGTTTAATCGGCAAATAATAGGCTTCTCCATTTCGAGCAAGCCAAACACAATCGATTTCGCTTCCGGCAAAAGCCGTTCAAAACGCACTGGATCGTCAATCATATCTTGGAACCAGTCCGTATCCCCGCCAGCACAAAAGGCCCTCCCCGCTCCTGTCAGCACGATCACGTCGCTGCCAAGGTCCTGTTGTAGGTCATAAAATACCGTCGCCATTTCGCGATGCATAGTCGCGCTGATAGCATTCATATTGTCCGGCCGATTAATGATTGCGGTTAAAATTCGGCCGCGTCGTTCAAACAGAAATGTTTCATAGTCTTCGAGTCGCATTGGCTTATTCTCCTTTAGACATTGGAAATGTAAGTCGAAACTCTTCACCGCGCTTCAGCCCATGAAAGTATGGTTACTAGTCGCATAGAAATTGTTTCGAAGCGGGCTGTTTTGTTCGACTTCGTCAAGTAACATGGACATAGATTATCTTATTCGCGATAGGAATTAACAGTGGAACTACAGGATAAAATCGTCGTCATTACCGGTGGCGCGAATGGCATCGGCAAAGCGCTCGCTATCCGATTCAAAGAAGCCGGCGCCAGACACCTCGTTGTTGCGGATCTCGACGCATCGGGCGCAGACGCGGTTGCGAAAAGCGTCGACGGCACGGCAGCTCGGATTGATGTATCTCAAGAAGCGGATATTAAGAAGCTCATTGAGGAGACTGAGAAGAATATTGGCCCAATCGATCTCTTCTGTTCGAACGCCGGCATTGCTAAAGCCGATAGTCTCGACTCACCCAATGACGAATGGCAGCTCATCTGGGACGTCAACGTGATGTCTCACATGTACGCGGCGCGACACCTTGTGCCGCGAATGGTCAAGCGTGGCGGTGGCTATTTACTTAATACGTGTTCCGCCGCCGGCTTGCTCAATCAGATTGGCGGCGCCGCGTATGGAGTTACCAAGCACGCAGCCGTCGGCTTAGGAGAATGGATAGCCATGACCCACGCGCATGAAGGAATTCGAGTCTCACTGCTGTGTCCGCAAGCGGTGCGGACGGCGATGACATCTGGAGAGGCGATGAACAACAAAGGGGTTGCAGCGGCGGCGGCCGACGGCATGATCGAGGCCGACGCATTGGCAGAGTCCGTTATCGAAGGCTTAGTCGATGAGCGGTTTCTGATTTTGCCGCATCCCGAAGTTATCGAGTATATGCGACGTAAAACGGCCGACTACGACCGCTGGATCCGTGGCATGAATCGATTTCACCAGACGCTTTACGCGCCATCTTGAGTTGGGATAAGGAACTGTAAATGTCGAATTTATCCGCGCGCGGTCGACGTTTGATTGAGTCACCGCCAATGCCCGAGTACATCGGCGAGCACTTTGCGCACGCCGGTGACCCATGGCACGAGCAAACGAATCCGGATGGCTACGTGAGTCTCTGTATAGCGGAAAATAAACTCCACAACGAGACGCTTATTAAGATCCTGGCAGAAATCCAACCGCCGGCGCGGGTTCTCGGCTACGACGCCATGCACGGCAACGCCGAATTTCGTAATCGATTAGCGCGCTTTTTAGAACGAAGCTTTCTCGGTCGGTCGTTTACAGCGGATCAAATCGTACTCCTCGCAGGAGCTGGTACGGTTCTCGAAATGCTCTGCTACGCAATATGCGATGCTGGGGACGGGGTGATCATCCCGACCCCAAGTTACGCCGGTTTTTGGTTTGATCTTGAAACACGTGACGAACTCAACGTCGTCACCGCGGATTGCTCGAGCGACGACGATTTTCGCTTAACCCCAGCGATTCTCGATCAAGCCCTAGAAAACGCAAAGTGCCCCGTGAAAGCATTGCTTTTTACGACCCCAAATAACCCGCTTGGGATCGTGTATTCAGCCACGCAAATCTCAGAAATTGTCGACTGGGCGAAGCAACGTGATGTTCATTTGATCGTCGACGAAATCTACGCATTGTCAGTCTTTGGCGAGCGCGATTTTGTTAGCGTCGCCTCACTGCATCCGGAGCTGGGACAAAACGTGCACATCGTTTGGGCATTTTCCAAAGACTTCGGTGCTAGCGGACTCAGGTGCGGTGTACTAATCAGCGAGAACGAGTCCGTTATCAATGCCGTGGCGAGCATGGCGTACTGGGCCACATGTTCTGGACATACACAACATTTATTATCTGAACTCGTGGCGAATGATTCGGTTGTCGATAAATTTATCAATGACTCTCAAGAGAAACTGCGCGCGAGCTACGCGCGCGTTACCCGCACTTTATCTTCCAACGGGATCCCGTTTATTGCGGCTGAATCGGCATTCTTTTTGATCTGCGATCTACGTGGATTTCTCGACGCACCAACCTGGGCGGCTGAGCGTTCCTTATGGCGAATGCTTCTCGATAACGCAAACGCGAACTTAACCCCAGGCGAAGCGTGCCGAATCAACGAACCAGGATTCTTTCGACTGTGCTATGCCGCCGAAAGTAGCGACGCGGTAGAGGCGGCAATCAACCGGATGGGGCGAGTGCTTCGATCGAAGGTGTGATTCCTTCGAGTCATTTACATCTTGAATTCAGCTCGGACCGGGATAGCGCCGGTCCGAGCCAAGTTATTTTTACCCTAGTTGAGACTCGCTAAGAACTCAAACGTACGTTCATAGGTTTCGTCGTCGCTGGCGACAATGGCCGCATTAAAGTCGGTGACTCCGGAATCCCTGATCCGGTCGATGCCCACACGCAGTGCGGCTTCGTCACCAATCAAAGCCATGTCTTGGGGCTCGGCGAGCCCTTCTTTGTCAAGCATGCCCCGATAACTGGGTAGTTGACCGTAGATCGCTAAAGGTTCGGCGAGTGCGGCGCGCGTCTCGTCGATTTTAGTGGTCAACACAACCGGGAATCCGCCAATGATTCGCGGGGTCGCTCGACCGGCCGCGCTTGCCGCTGCATTCAGGCGCGCCGCAATGTGTGACTCCATGGTTTTAGGGCCAACCATCCACGTGTTTGTGCCATCGCTAAATTCGCCAGCAAGTTTCAGCATTGCCGGTCCCAACGCGGCGATTACGACTGGCACATCCTTCACCCCCGCAACTTGGATCTGGGTGCTATGTACGGAATATTGATCACCGTCGTAATTTACAACTTCTCCGCGCAACAATGGCATAAGAACATCCAGGTACTCTTTCATATGCCGCGCCGGCTTGTCGAAGGACATACCCAACATATCCTCGATAACCATTTTGTGTGACAGTCCGATGCCTAAGACAAATCGATTATTGGCCATGCTTGCGGCGGTTACCGCTTGTTGCGCAATCGCACTCGGGTGACGCGGATAAGTCGGTGTAACGGCGGTGCCGACTTCGATGCGCTTGGTCTCGCGGGCGGCGGTGGCCAAGGTCATGATCGCGTCCAGAGAGAATATATTTGCCATCCATAATGAGTCAAAGCCGGCAGCTTCCGCCTTCTTGGCAAAGTTCACGACAGCGTCTATAGAGCCCGAACGATCATCCGTTCCCGACATTAATCCCATCTTCATGGCAGTGTTCCTTCTCGTAATTGCATTGGTTTAACGCCGGTGACTGCCAGCGCGATGACTGATTATAGGGTATGCAGTTGAGCTAGGGTCACGAATACAATCCCGCCTATCGGACATTTTCTCGGTACCGCGTCGTATTCGTTAATCAGAAGCTAAACTTCGCTCCACTAAAGGCCGCAAATGTCTGCTCGATTTCGTCGGTCGATCCAGCGAGCGGCGCAATGATATGCGTATGAACACCCCCGTCGGCATGTTCTTTAATTCTTGATCTGATCTCGTCGGCCGAGCCGATAATCGCGATTTCATCGATCAATTCGTCGCTTAAAGCACCACCGGTCTTTGCGCGATCTTTCTCTGACCACCCTTCGCTAATCGTTGCAGCGGCTTCTTGATAACCAGACCATGCGAGGAAATTGTTGTACACCGGAGTCGCATAGTACGGCGCGAACGAGGCGCGGAATAGTTCCCGGGCCCGCGCTTTGTCATTGGTGCATAACACCATCGCGCGATTTACGATCTCGATATCATTCCAATCTTTGCCC
>CAWLAW010000140.1:0-7137 GCA_963854885.1 Gammaproteobacteria bacterium
TGCGATGCCTCCGGTTGCCAGCCTTCCATAACCAGCTGTACGGTTGTCTCGAAGATCATGTCCGACAACGCAAGCCGCGACAGAGCTTCCCAGCGCGCGGGCCCTTGTGGTGGGTAGAGCGGTGTATCGGTTTTGTTCATGCTGTCGAGACATTCGACAACGGCCTGGGACCCGAAAACGATCTGCCCATCGTCGAGTGCGAGGGTAGGCACCTTGTCTAGCGGATTTAACGCCGCGATCGAGTACGCGTTACCCTGATCTTCGCCCTGACTATTCTTGAACGGATAAGTCGCAACGAACGTAATGTCGTCCCAAAGCTCAGCTTCGTGGGCGGTCACGAGTACCTTGTGAATGAACGTGTGGAACGGTGAATAGAACAGTCGCATTGCGCACCTCGTCAAATGGAAATCCAGTGTGACTCATAGCCTACTCGAATCCGGTTCTGTCGCGACGCAAAGACTCCGTTTTCGCCAGCTGCTTCGAGCTTACAAGAAAGCAGGATGATTTAACGCCCTTTTCCAGTTTCCCACCAGCGTTGAACGTGGGCCACCGACTACATCATGTATTTAACCATACCTCCGTCAATGTCATAGGCAGCGCCGGTGATAAAGCTCGCGCGTTCTGATGCGAGAAACGTTACCAGGCTTGCGACCTCGTCCACTCTACCGAACCGTCCGAGCGGGATATTAGCCGTCGCGAAAGCATCCATCATGCCCTGCGGATCGTCAGGATCGATTATCTTCGATGCATTGTCCCATAGGGGGGTGTGTACCGGTCCGGGACAAATCGCGTTCACGAGAACGTTATCTTTAGCGAGTTCATCTGCCAAGGTTTTCGTCAGGCTGATCACTGCTGCTTTGGTCGCGTTGTAATCGATCATGCCACCGCCTGGTTGTTTACCGAAGATCGATGACAAATTAAGCACTCGACCCCATTGTTGCTTCTGCATCAAAGGGATCGCCCGACGCGTGCATCGAATGACACTGAATAAATTTACATCGATATTTTTCTGCCACGCTTCGTCAGAGAGCTCTAGTAATTGACTCAGATTGGTACCGCCAGCGTTATTAATTAAAATATCGACCTTACCGAATTCTTCTAAGGCCTCGTCGAAGAGTTTGTCGATATCTTTTGGTTGGGTCATATCTGCCTGGACAGCGAGCGCATTCGGACCGAGCGACTCAGCCGTTGCGGCAAGCGCATCCGCATTACGCGCGCACAGAACCACGCGCGCACCTTCGGCAATCAAACTTTCACCAATAGCGCGTCCGATGCCGTAGCTTCCGCCGGTCACAATCGCGACCCGCCCTTTCAATCCAAGATCCATATCGTCTCTCCCAAGTTATCCAAGTTCTATGCGACCCCATCCACCGCTGAGCCGCTTCGTGAAATACCCATTTGCCGAACGATTCTTCTAGGTCACCGGCGACATCGTGTGCGTAACAGTACTACTCAAACTTTCGCTCCTCCCACCAAGGAAAGAATTCCGGCATCTCAGTGCTCGGCTTCATGGAGAAGTTAGCGGGCCGCTTTTCCAGGAACGATTGCACGCCTTCGTACGCGTCCGGAAGTTGGCCCATGGTACGGATGCCGCGGCTGTCGATTTTATGCGCCTCCATTGGGTGATCCGCGCCCAACATTTTCCACATCATATGTCGGCACAGCGTAACCGACACGGCAGAGGTGTTGTCGGCAATTTCCCGAGCGATGGATCGGGCCGTCGGCAGTAAATCGTCTGGCGCCACGACCTGGCTCACCAGACCGCCTTGCAAGGCTTCGTCGGCGGAGAAAACGCGCCCCGACATCACCCATTCCAGCGCCTGGCTGATGCCGACGATGCGCGGCAGGAACCACGAGCTGCACGCTTCCATCACCACACCGCGGCGCGTGAACACGAGTCCGAAACGGGCATCGCTCGAGGCAATACGGATATCCATCGGCAGCTGCATTGTCACGCCAACCCCCACGGCCGGGCCATTGACGGCAGCGATCAACGGCTTCTTGGATTCGAACAAACGTAGACTCACCCGGCCACCACCGTCACGCCATTCATCGACCGGCCCTTCGCCATCACGCTCAGCCATGTTGAAAGTACCGGCGCCGCGCGAGAGATCAGCGCCAGCGCAAAAACCACGACCCGCCCCGGTGAAGATAATCGCGCGCACTTCATCATCGGCATCCGCACGATCCATGGCGTCGATGATTTCGTTTAGCATCACGCCGGTAAAGGCGTTCAACTTTTTAGGGCGGTTTAAGGTAATGGTCAAAATGCCGTCGTCGACGTCGTACAGAATGTCTTGGTAACTCACAACTTATCTCCCATGCGGCTTAGCGGGCCGTTTTTGTTATAGCACGGTACTATCGTTTCCAATCTACGATGCGCTTGCGATCTTATCTAGGAATTCGGCGATTAGATTTTCCGGTGCCTTAACAACGTGTTCGTGCGCCGGGAACTTCTTCTCCTGGATGTCGTTAACGAATTCTTTAAAGCCCGCCACCCGTTCGCGCTGCATCTCTTCTTTCATCTTGTACATGTTTCGGTACTGCTTTGAGTGACGCGGATACGGCGGCGGGTTGTTGCCAAGTATGTCGTCGGCGAACAAGAACTGGATGTCTCCGCCACTACCGCTGCCGATTGACGACGTCATCAAGCTTGTCTGCTTACTAATCTCCGCTAATAGTTCCTCGGGGATGACTTCAACCTCGACTGCGTAAGCGCCGGCGCTCTCGAGCGCCTTGATTTCCTCGTAAATCCACAGCGCCTCGTCAAGCGATTTACCAACGGCACGTAACCCGCCCGTCCAAGTACTTTTTCGCGGTACGAGTCCGGCGTGGCCTTGGACGGGAATACCGGCTTCGGCTGCTGCTGCGACAAATCGTGGGCTCCATTGGCACATGATCGCATCAGCCCCAAACTTCATTGCCTGATAGCCAAGGCGTACTGCTTCCTCAGGGCTGGCAGCTGCAACTAGTGGTACAGAAAACGCCATAAAGGTATTCGGTGCGGCCTTCCGAATAGCAGCAGCCGATTCAGGCTGCGCCGGATCGAATCGAACCTTCAAGGTGTCGATGCCGGCTTCTTCGGCGGCCGCGGCTTCTTCCGGCGAAAACGGCAAGGTTTCGACGAGGACGCGCTTGCCTTTCTGATCGCGCAAACCCTTTACGGTGTAATTGCGTGTGCCGTAGGCGCCGCCTAATGTCATGACGCGCGTCAAGCCGCGTTTATTTGCGTCCCTTGGGGGAATACCACCGTCACCCGTCGCGTGGTCTGCCAATTTCCTAAACTCCTGTTGCGTTCCACATTGATATTGCAGGACTATATCAGCTGGTCAGTGTAGATCACTGACGCGTCACTATTTGGGGGAAATCCGGAGACATTTCAATTAACTTTTTTGACTGACCGATGTTTACTTTTCGATAATTCTGTCCGAGTAAGGATTGGCGCTCCTTTCCTTGTGTCTACTCCACCTATTGAACCAGCAGCGCTGCCCGGTTGACGATCCAGCAAATTGGCACAACACTAGTACTGAGGTTCGGCGCAGGTGAAATGTGCTAATTTCGATCCGGCAAGTCCGGCTAACGCTACGACGATTGGACAAACCCGACTGCGGAACTATGCCTGTAGTGACGGGAATTAATCGTGTTTTCTTGACCGCCATTCGCAGGGAAAGACGGTCGCTTGAACGCCCGAAAATCACGCCTATGTCCGGCGGTTCGGGTGTTCTCATTCTGGAGGAGAAAAATTGTGGAATTAAAAGAAGTTATCGGACGCCGCCGCTCCATGCGATTTTTGCGCCCGTACAAGCCTGTCGAACGTGAAAAGATCCAGAAAATGCTCGAAGCCGCTCGGATCGCATCATTTTGGGGAAACGTGCAGGCCCTCGACGCAGTCGTCATCGAACGAGCCACCGCACCGCAGGAAGTGCTCGACGCGTTGCCGACGGGTACGGCGATTGGTGGATTCCAATTTCGCACGGCGCCGGTGTGCATTATCTGGTTTGTTAATTGGGATCGGATCCCGAAGCAAGACGAGCGTTTACATGAACTCGTCGATGCCGGCGCACTAGGGGTCAACCCGGAAAAAAGCCATCAGTATCTGGACGACGTGTTGGTCCCGTTTTTCGAAAGCGCAATCGAAGGGATCCGCGACAGCGGCATTACTGAATGCGATTGTGGTCAAGGAATCGCGCAAGCGACCCTGGTCGCCTACGAAGAAGGACTTGGCACCTGCGTACTTGCAGGGTTCATCAGTAAAAAACTCAAACGGGTACTCGAAATTCCAGCAAACGGAGAAATCATGTTGCTCCAGACTGTCGGCTATCCGATGGAAGATCCCGATGCAGGCGGACAACGACCCAAGCTGCCGTTCGAGGAAAAATTTTCCCTTAACAAAGTGGGCACTCCATTCCCGCGTAGCGAGGCCGTGGTCGAGGAATTAAAGGCGGCGAAAATGTTATGCGACCCCGCCCCACTTGAGTACCGGCGCGCAGAACTGCAATTGTTGCAGGGGATGTATGGTTTAACCGAGGTCTTTGGCGATGAGATCCCTGGCATTATTAAGGCGGCCGAAGAAGAGGCGAAGGAAGACGCGGGCGGCTAGCGAGCCGTACGCTCGCCTCTCCTGAATCAACAGTCCTCGGGTGTCCGCGTCCGGCGTGCACCGAGGGCTGTGTCGATCAAGTAAACTGTCGCCGGTATAGACCGTGCATAACGCGGCTGCGAGCAACCCCGCGATTCGGAAGCCGGGACGCCGGTATCTTTCGATTCCACGTGCCGAAATTTTATCGAATGGTACTAGGTGGTTTTTTCTTCCTGCGTTCGCAATTCGCCCTTTAGCACCTTACCTGCCGAATTACGTGGCAGTGCATCGACCCTAGAGAAGTATTTGGGTAATTTATATTTGGCCAGGCGCTCCCGGCAATAGGACAAGAGTTCATCTTGCGAAACATTTTGTCCATCGCCGAGCACCATCACAGCTTTGACTGCTTCGCCCCATTCAGCGTCGGCGACGCCAATGACAGCAACTTCAAGCATGGCCGGATGGGATTGCAAGATCTCTTCGATTTCCCGGGGATATACATTCACACCGCCGGAAATAATGACATCCTTCTTCCGGTCGACGAGGTATAAATAGCCTTCCTCATCGAAGCGCCCCATATCGCCCACCGCTAACCAAGCGCCGTTGAAGCAGGACTCGGTAGCATCGGGCATACCCCAATAGCCATTAAAATGTGTGGTTGAGAGACCATGAACTTCGCCCACTTCTCCTTGGGCTACATCGTTGCCTTCGTCATCGAGGACGCGCACTTGGGTATTTGGAAATGCCTGTCCGACACAACGTTCTTTACGCAACTGATCGGCAGGCCGCAAATCCGTTACGAACCCACCTTCTGTGGAACCATAGGTTTCGAAAAGTAGCCCGTCACCGAAGTAGTCGACGATGGTTTCCTTAGTATCCTGAAGCAGCGGTGCGGCTCCGGAGATAATCGCCTTCAAACTTTTCGGCTGGTATTTATTTAGAACTGCTGGTTCTAACGAGAACATGCGATGGAAATACGTCGGCACCATGAAAATGTTGGTTAGTTCCATCTCGCTGACCAAACGCAGCACCTGCTCGGAATCGTAACTCGGCAGAATTTGGCAAAAGCCGCCGAAAAATATTGGCGCCATGGCGAAGGCGAAACCCGCGCCGTGATACAACGGCGCGATCGCAAGCGCGCGATCGTCCGGCGAATAACACCCGAACTCTACTGCCATGGCGTAGAACGCGGTGGTTCGCGCCCGGTGCGAAAGCAGACAACCCTTTGGGTTCCCTGTTGTGCCCGAGGTATATGGGATACAAAATACATCGCTCTCGAGAAGCGCGACGTCTGGTTCGTTTGCCTGCGCCCGACCACGCCATTCGTCGTAGTCGTTGTTGATGACAACGAAACGCTCCACTGATCGAAGATCTGCGGAGCGCGCTAACTCCTCAAAATTTGCATGGACAAATAACACTTTAACGCCACTGTCATTACAGATATGCGCGACCTCGCGCGGACTAACTCCAGGGGGCACCATTGCCACCGGGCAGCCAATTGCGGCGAGCCCGCAGACGATTTCGATAAACTCGAGACAGTTCGGCGCGAATAACGCGACGTGGTCTCCTTTGTTTAGCTGAAGATCGTGCAGCGCCGCTGTCGAGACCTGGTTAATGCGATCGACAAGTTGTGTATAACTCAATTGTCGATCGCCCTCTGCGAGAGCGATTTTATTCGGCGTGCGCCGACTGGCGGTGCGTACGCCTGAATCAATCGTTATCGGCAAATCATTCGGGCGACCAGCGCCGGATCGGGCGCTCACCCTAACGTGCTCTGCTCGATATCCCACGATTCAAGCACTTCAGCAACTGTCATCACGCGCGCAAACATATAGCCGAGAGATTTGAGCGCCGCGTCGTGGCGGTCCTGCTCCACTTCGCCAACCGCGTCGGATACGACGAACGTGCGATAGTCGCGTTGCGACGCGTCCCTCGCTGTCGTTTCGACGCAGATGTTGGTCGTTACGCCGCAGATCACTAAGTTCTGAATTTTCATTGCGCGCAAATACGATTCGAGCGGTGTCGAATAAAATGCGCTCGGGCGATTCTTCTTAATGATCACTTCCCCGTCGCGCGGCTCTAATTGATCAACTATCGCTGCGTCCCAGGACCCATCAACACATAGACCGACGTCTTTCATGGCCGGAAATATCTCGTCGACCCCAACCCCACCATCAGAAAAATCGGCGCGATAAACGTACTGAGTGAACATCGTTCTGACATTGGTCGCGCGCGCTGCGTCGAGTAATTGTTTACACGCTCCAATCGGCTCCGCTAGCCGCCGGTAATCAAACCCAAGCTTCGCCATAGAGCCGTTTGCGTCGCAGAAGCCGTTCTGCATGTCGACAATGAGCAGAGCGGTGTCTTGTTTACCGAGTTCCATTAGTTCGCTCCTGTAGTCCCGAGCTTAAAGATACGCAGCGCATTGTCGCGTAAGATTTTTCTTTTGGGTCCAGCTCGGAAATCTAATTCATCGATTTCCTGTAACGCGCGGATCGGATCGATGACAGGCCAATCCGTGCCGAATAGAAATTTATCCTGGCCATAGGTATTCGCGT
>CAWLAW010000141.1:0-7133 GCA_963854885.1 Gammaproteobacteria bacterium
TTCCGGTTAACCAAACGGGCACACCGCCAGTTTTCCAAGTATCGCCAGGCCAGGTTTCGTGGCCGGGTTCACCGGGACCAGGAATTGTGTAGGTTTTCCAAACCGGTTCGCCGCTTGTCGCGTCAAATGCCGCAATGAACCCGCGAATGCCGAATTCGCCGCCCGACACCCCTACCATGACGGTACCTTCGGCGATCAACGGCGACATAGTCATGTAATAGCCGGACAAGTAATCTTCGACTTCACGTTCCCACAAGACTGCGCCAGTTTTTGCGTCGAGCGCGACCAGGAATGCGTCAACAGTTGCGAGGTATACGGTGTCGCCGAATAGCGCCACGCCTCGGTTTGTTGGATGGAGTTGGAATAAATCGTCCGGCAATTCACGCACGTAACGCCAGATAAGATCGCCGCTGGCGGCATCCAAAGCGAGAACTTGATTCTCCGGAGTCGAAACGAACATCACGCCGTTGTTAACTAGTGGCGGTGCTTGGTGACCTTCTCGAACCCCAGTCGAGTATGTCCAAACGGGTTTCAGCGTCTTCACATTCGCCGGTGTAATCTGCTCTAGCGGACTGTGGCCCCAACCGTCGTAAGTGCGACGATACATGAGCCAGTTTTCATCTTCGGGCTGCGCCAGGCGTGCATCCGTTACCGTTGTATATTCCGATGAAGGGGCAACGGTGCTCACGCCAGCTAGTAGAAAAACACAGATGAGTTTTACTAAGTCCTTCATGATCACTTTCCGCTGGGCTGGTGGTTAAATTCTGTCATTCTTCGCGCCCTCGGAACACTTTCGGGTATCGGCTCCAGGGCTCCGTGGGTGGTTAATTTATCGGCTGCTAACACTACACCCAAACAGCGAACTGGTCGAACTTAGCCACCCGCCGGGCTTAATTCCCCGGTTCTCAAGTTCGCCGCCGATGCACCGGCCATGATAGTCTTGAGGGTTACTCCTGATGGAACGAGACGAGCAGACCATTGAACACAAAAACTATCGCCATGGGCGACACGCCGCGAGCCGCAATCGATGCAGTTCAAGCTGGACTAGCCGGCACAGGTTATATTTGCGGTGACAGTATCGCGACGGCAGTGTATCTGGCGCAATGCCTGGAGAAGCCCGTCCTAATTGAAGGGCCGCCCGGGGTGGGGAAAACCGAGCTCGCCAAGGCTGCTGCTCAATACCTGAACAAGCCGCTGATTCGCATGCAGTGTTATGAAGGTCTCGACGAAGCGAAAGCGCTATACGAATGGAAGTACGGAAAACAGCTTTTGTACACCCAGGTGCTCAAAGAAAAACTCGGCGATCTCATGCAAGGGGCAGTAGGTTTGCAGGCCTCGATGGATCGATTGCACGAATTCGATGACACGTTCTTTAATGAAGAGTTTCTCGAACCACGTCCGCTACTTAAAGCATTGTGGGAAGAAGACGGTGCCGTTTTATTAATCGACGAGATCGATAAATCTGACCAGGAATTCGAAGCATTTCTGCTCGAGATGCTGCAGGACTATCAAATTTCGATCCCCGAAATTGGTACCGTGAAAGCGAAGCACGTGCCCGTGGTTTTTTTAACCTCGAACAACACGCGCGAAATCGGCGATGCTCTCAAGCGGCGCTGCATTCATCTACACATCCCATTTCCCGATACCCATCTTGAGCAGAAAATCATTGAATCCCGCGTACCGGAACTTGACGCATCGATGCGGCTCCAACTGGTGAGTTTTGTTCAGGAACTGCGCACAATCGAATTGAAAAAACTACCGGCAGTAAGTGAAACGATAGACTGGGCGCGCACCTTATTATTGTTGCACGCTCAAGAGCTGGATACCGAGCTCGTGCGCAGCACCTTGAATATTTTGCTTAAGTTCCAAGACGACATCGAAAACATCGATGCAGAAGTAGTCGCTATGACCCGAAAGGCCATCGGCGCTCGTTAGTTCGCCGCCCTAGACCCGAACCATGACAGAGGTATTGAGCAATTTCATCCGCGCGTTACGCGCGACGGATGTGCGTGTCTCGACATCGGAAAGCATCGACGCGGCCGCCGCGCTAGACGCGATCGGCTTCCGCGATCGTGGTTTACTCAAAGAGTCTCTGTCGCAAGTATTGGCCAAGTCGGTGGACGAGAAAGAACGATTCTCAGAGTGTTTCGATCGCTATTTTTTCGCCGAGGATATGAGCGGAGTTGAACAATTACAATCCGAAGCGGAAAGCTCGCAAGACGACCAACCACCAGGCGAATCGCAATCGCCCGGTGGCGAGGCCAGCGGTGAAGGGCAGGGACAAGGCAGCGCTGAAGATAGCGACGAATTGGGGGAACTGAGCAACGCCGATCGAACGGAGCTACAAATCGCGGTCGCCAACGCTGCCCGCCAGGCAGGTGTATCAAACATCCGGTTGTTCACTCAGCGCGGCATGTACATGCGGCGAATATTGGAAATTATCGGTGTTGAGACGTTGGAGGAGCAGATCCGCGATGCGCCGGACGCGCAGAGCGAACAATTAAGTCAGCGCCGTGCGCAGCTCATCGAGGAAGTTCGCGCGCAAGTCGACCGACAGTTGTTGTTGTACACAGCCAATTCATGGCCTCAATTGCGCGAACAAATATTGCAGAAAACGCCACTATCTTCTGTTGAAGTTCGCGATTTCAAATTCATGCAGGCGTTAGTCCATAAGCTAGCCAAGCGACTTGTCGCTTTGCATTCGCGCAAGAAAAAAATCGCGCGCCGCGGTCAATTAGACATACGCCAAACCATCAGACGCAACATTGAATATGATGGTTTGTTGTTCGAGACAGTTTGGAAACGCAAGAAAATCGATCGGCCGAAAGTTATCGCGGTATGCGATGTCTCTGGTTCCGTCGCAACTGCGGCGCGTTTTCTGCTCTTGTTCCTCTATAGCGTCACTGAAGTTATCCCGAAAGTGCGCGCTTTCGCTTTTTCAAATCAATTAGCGGAGATTACCGAATTATTTCAAAACGCCTCTGCCGAGGAAGCGATCAGCTTTGCGCTGGAGAAACACGGTTGGGGTTCAACAGACTACGGTCGTGCATTCGAGGACCTCGAATCCATGGTGCTGGACGACGTTGATCATCGTACGACGGTGCTAGTACTCGGCGATGGTCGTTCGAATTACGGTGACCCAGGTCTCACTCATTTGCGCAAAATCCATGATCGGGCGCGCCGAGTAATTTGGTTAAATCCGGAGCCGAAAGCTTTTTGGAATTCGGGCGACTCGGAAATGCGCCGCCTCAGCACTGCATGCGATCGGGTTGACGTATGCCGATCGATTCATGATCTGGAACGCTTAGTCAGTGAAATCATGCGAACAGCGGTTTAAGCTCGCCCTGATCCGGTTTCGCGCCTCGACGATCGCGCGATTGGGTCGCTGTTTAAGCCTCTGCCTCAGTGGGAATTGATAACGATTCGGAAACCGTGCGGACACAACGCGGGTCCGGGGCGAATGTGGTGTTTGGAGATTGCGCGAGTCCCGCGATGCTTGAAAAATGTCATTTGCGTTCAGCGCGACTCGCGATACTCACGTGACGTACGATAGATGCTGCGAAACGTGCGATTCTCGATATACGCGAACTCGGAATCGACACGCCGGTCGTCGTGCGTTGCTATGAAAACGGCGACTTCGAAGCGCTTGTTTCCTTAGGCGCGGATCACGTCGTGCCGGAAATGCTTAAGAGCAGCCTGCTGATAAGCGGGCAAGTGCTAGCGTTGTTGGGCTTCGATAAGAATGAGATCAATCAGCAACTCGATAATTTACGTTAGTTACAAGCATAGAAGGCTGAAGGAGGATTAATGAAGCCGCTCGATATCGTCGTTTGGGGAAAGGGCACGCCGCGCACCTTAAGAGTGCTCTGGGCACTACATGAACTCAATTTGCCCTATCGAATCGAGCGCATCATTACCCGAACGGAATCGATGGATCGAGCGGAGTTTCTCGCCGTTAGCCCAGGGAAGAAGATCCCGGCGCTGCAGCATGGCGATCTAAACTTGACCGAAAGTGGTGCCATCACCCAATACTTAACCGACACTTACAGTGAGGAAAGTTGGACTCCTGAAGAGCGCGCGACAATTGCGCGTTGGAGCTATTTCGTCATAACAGAAATCGATGCGACCGCACTGTACGTCATTCGTCGCCATGAGGGCTTACCGAACATCTATGGCGAGGCGCCGGCGGCGGTAGTCTCATCCTATGACTACGCCTATCGGCAATTCAATGTCGTCAGCGATGCGCTAACACAAGACTCGAGGTACCTTGTTGGAGACAAATTTTCCGTCGCGGATATTCACCTAACCACCTGCATTGCCTGGGCGAAGATGCTGAGCATGGACCTCCCAAGCAAGCTCGTTGTCTATGGCGAGCGGTTAATGGCGCGACCTGCTTATCAGCAGGCCAGCAAGGTCAATGGCATGCCCGCGACAATGTAATACCTGCATAAGCTTATAGCGTTCCAGCGGTTGTCGGGACGATTTGATCCTTGTAACGTCGCGCGTGCAATTGATGCAACCAAAAATGGAAGAATACGCATGGCTAGAATCGTACGTTTTAATCAAATCGGCGGCCCCGAAAACTTAACCCTAGTTGAAGAAGATCCCGCGGTACCAGGTCCTGGAGAAGTCCTTGTCGATGTCAAAGCGGCCGGACTCAATCGTGCCGAGTATTTGTATCTCGCCGGACAGTATCTCGTCCAGCCGGAACTACCATCACGGATTGGGGTTGAAGGGGCTGGCGTTATTCTTGCGGTTGGCCCAGATGTAGATAATTACGCGGTCGGGGACGAAGTCGCCATCACACCGAATATGTCGCCCGCGGAATACGGAGTAATTGGTGAAGTCGCGCTCGCTCCAGTCGAGGCATTGGCGGCTAAACCTCCAGGCATGAGCTTCGAGCAAGCAGCGGCAATTTGGATGGCCTACCCGACGGCATTCGGCGGCTTGGTTGAGGTTGGGGGATTGAAGAAAGGAGCGGGTCAGGTCGTGGTTATCTCAGCTGCTAGTTCCGGGGTAGGGCTACCGGCGATTCAGATCGCCAAAGCTCACGGCGCGACGGTAATCGCGACATCGCGCGGTACCTCAAAAAAAGAGGCGATCATGGCAGCCGGTGCCGATCATTTGATTGCAACGAGCAGTGAAGACTTCGCCGCCCGGGTTATGGATATAACCGACGGTAAAGGATTCGATATTGCATTCGACCCGGTTGCCGGCCCATTTCTCGAGACTTTGAGTAGCGCTGCGGCAATCGAAGCCACGATCGTCGAGTATGGCGCTTTGTCTATGAGTGAAACTCTTTTTCCACTATTCCCGGCGATTGGCAAAGGTTTGCGGATTTGTGGTTTTCATCTGGTGTTTAACTTGTTCCAACACCCCGATCGCACGGCGCGCGCGATGGAAAATTTGACTGCAGGATTTGCCGACGGAACGTATGCGCCGGTCATCGATCGGGTATTCCCGTTAGCTGAGGTCGCGGACGCTTATCGACACATGGAAGCTAATCGGCAAATTGGGAAAATCATCGTCGCTGGAGAGTGACTCGACTTTGCCGGACGGCAAATTAAGGTACAACGAACCAGGGGCCGACTATTGCAGTCGGCCCCTGTGACCATCTTAGCTGTTATCTTTCGCGTATTTGTCCAGCAGCGGTAACACGACATCCGGACCTTCCGACGGTAAAGGAAGGATCCCACGGATTGCCCCTTTATCGGAATGTTCCTTTAACTGGTCGTCAGTGACTCCCATCGCGTAGAACATGCTGATGTCGATCGTTGAAGGATTCCGCCCAATTTTCTCGCAGGCTTTAGTGATCTCTGCCCAGCCGCCGTCAAAATCGTAGTTTCCGCCAATTGGCATCCAGCCGTCGCAGAATTCCGCGACGTGTGCGGCAGTTTTTGGACCCGCTGCGCCGCCCATTACCACCGGCAGCTGTTTTTGCACGGGTTTCGGCCAGGCCCAGCTTTCTTCGAACTCGATGTGTTCGCCGGAGAAACTTGCCGCATCTTTCGTCCACAATTCGCGCATAAGTAGAATATTTTCGCGCAATATGTCGCGACGTTTTTTATAATCTAAGCCGTGGTTTGCCATTTCTTCCACGCACCAGCCGTAGCCGACACCAAGCTCGAAACGGCCATTTGAGATCATATCCAGACTCGCGACTTCCTTCGCGAGCCAAATCGGATCGCGCTGCGAGACTAAGGTAATGCCCGTCCCCAGACGAATATTTTCGGTCACTGCCGCACAGGCCGCTAATGCAACAAACTGGTCGTGCGAGCGCCAATACATATCCGGCAGTGGCGGTGCATTTTTCATCCCACCCCAAGGGGTTTTGCGACTTGTTGGGATGTGGCTATGTTCAGGGAACCACAGCGATTCCAGGCCGCGAGCCTCGACTTCTTTAGCCAATTGCACGGGTTGGATGGATTGGTCGGTTGGGAAAATCATGACACCTAGGTCCATGGGCGTACTCCTAATTTATGGGTTTAAATTCCATTGCGCAGGGTATCCGCTTGGGCGCGTGTCTGGAAGCCTTTGTGGTGATAAAATCGAATAAATCGCGCTCGGCATGTCGCTAAAATTGGCCGGATCGTCGGCTAGATGTCTCGCGCACAGACTGGTCTAGGGTTTAAAAATGCCGCCCGGATATCGCCGACCAGCGGATTAGCGGTTCAGCTAACGTTTAGATTCATGCCGGTAGAGTGCCCACCCTAGTGCGGGCACCCCGCAAGGGAGATTAAATATACTAACCACACGGGCCGATTTGACAGATATTCGGCAGTGACCATCGTCACAGATGAAGTCCATTGTGCACGCCAGGTATTGTACCGGCGCTGAACTTGTGTACGATTGCGATCTGCTTACCTGTGAAAAATTTATTAAAGCAAGAGGAGAGAGGAATCATGAAGAAAATTTTAATCGCGGTAGTTGCTACTGGAGTATTTGGACTATTGCCGCTTCATGCCGGCGCCGAAGATGCCACTAAGCTCGATCGTGTTGGTGAAGGTACTGTCGATGCAGTTACTGCTCCGGGTAAGATCGTTGAGGGGATTTCCGAAGACGCGCAAGCCCATGGCCCAGTTGTTGGTACGGTGACGGGTACAGTCAAAGGCACCGCAAAAGCGGCCGGCCAA
>CAWLAW010000142.1:0-7127 GCA_963854885.1 Gammaproteobacteria bacterium
TTGGCGGGTGTTTGTCACCTTGATTCGATTCGATATCGCCTATTACGGGTTATTTAAGTGCAACTTAAAGCGCCTCACTGACTACCAACATTTGCCGCATTACCTGAAGCGCCTTTACGACGTGCCTGGGGTCGCCGAGACGGTAAACTTCGATCACATAAAGCAGACTTATTACAGTATCCGAAAACTCAACCCGGACGGCATCGTACCGTTAGGTCCGCGGCAGATTTTCTTAGACGAGGCATCGCCCTAATAGCGCGGCGAAATTTTTATGCGCAGCCCGACTCGCGAGCGCGAGCGGTGACCAGACCGATCACGATGTCGATGGTTGGGGTCGGCACGTTCACTAATTGACCGAGTTCTTGGACGGACGTAACCAACGCATCGATTTCCATCCGCCGTCCGTTTTCAAGGTCCTGAAGCATCGACGTTTTATGCGCGCCAACTGCCGCCGCTGCGTCGATACGTTGATCGATATCAATCGAAAACTTCGCCCCGAGTGCTTCGCCTATGGCTTGGGCTTCGAGCATCATCTTGCGCGCCAATGCGCGAGTTTGGGGATCCTCACACAAGGTCACCAGCGTCGCCCCAGTGAGCGCACTGATAGGATTAAACGCGACATTTCCCCACAGTTTGATCCAGACTTCGTCGCGAATTCTCGTTTTCACCGGCGCCTTAAATCCTGCATCGCGTAACGCACCGGCCAATCGAGCGACGCGATCGGTTTTCTCTCCAGATGGCTCGCCGAGGCTAAATCGATCGCCTTGTAGGTGTTCTACTACGCCTGGCTCGCGGATTTCGCAAGCCGGATAAACAATGCATCCGAGCGCGCGTTCAGGAGTAAAAACTTTCCATTGCCGAGCGCCAGGGTCGACACACTCGATCGCGCGCTCTCCGATGTCGCCGCCGAGTCGATGAAAATACCACCAAGGAATGCCGTTTACTGCCGAAACAATCGCCGTTTCAGGTCCGCACAGTGGCATAATATTGTCTATTACTGAGGGCACAGAATGCGCTTTTAGCGCGATGATAATGTAATCTTGAATGCCCAGTTCCGCCGGATCCGCGACGCACGGAATGTGGCACACGGAAGTTTCGCCACCGCTAATTAGCGTCACTCCTGATGCTTGCATTTGTGCGAGATGCACACCTCTCGCGACCATAGAGACATCGACCCCGGCTAGGGCCAACTTCACTCCGAGTAAGCCGCCGATTGCGCCAGCGCCGTAGATACAAATTTTCACGTCGCGACGGGCATCTACTGCCGACTACCCGAGACCTAGCTTTTTTGCGAGCCCGATGCGTTGTAATTTCCCGGTACTTCCTTTCGGGATTTCATCGACGAATATTATTTGCTTCGGCACTTTAAATGCGGCGAGGCTCGCGCTGGCGAAATCGCGTAGCTCCCGATCCGTGAGTTCCATACCCTCTCGTAAAACAATCGCAGCCGCCACATCCTCACCTAGTTTCAGGTGCGGGACAGAAAATGTGACGACTTGGGCAACTGCCGGGTGCTCGATCAACACGTCGTCGACTTCGCGGGGCGCGATTTTTTCACCGCCACGGTTAATAATCTCTTTCAGACGCCCGCTGATGCGCAGAAAGCCATCCGCGTCGAAGACGCCTTGGTCTCCCGTTCTAAACCAATCGTTACCGCTGTTCGGATCCGCGGTAAAAGCACTCGCGTTGGCTTGATCGTTCGCCTCGTACCCGGCCGTCACGTTCGATCCGCGAATGACGATTTCCCCTTCCTCTCCCGGTCCAACAAATAAGCCGTGTTCATCCATTAAGCACACCTCGGGTCCGGCCGCGATTCCGACCGAACCGGCTTTGCGAGCACCAGGCGGTAGTCGGTTTGAGGTCATCTGGTGCGCGGCTTCTGTCATGCCGTATGACTCAATGACAGGACAAGAAAACGCGTTCTCGAGTTGCGTCATCACTGGAGCAGGAAGCGAAGATGATGAAGAACGGATAAAGCGTAGTTCTGCCTCAGCAATAATCGCTTCATTACGATCCACTCTGTCTAAAATTGCCTGATGCATTGTCGGCACGGCGGTATACCAGGTTGGTCGACTTGATTGCATCCAGGAAAAAAACTTCAAAGCGTTAAACCCTTGGGTGCATGTCGTCGATGCCCCTGCAGCTAAGGAGGACAACACCGCCGCGATCAAGCCATGAATATGGAAAAGCGGCATCACGTTGAGACAGCGATCCTTGCTGGTCAGATTCAATGCGGATTGGATATTAAGCGCCGATGCGCAAAGATTGGCTTGGCTTAGCGGGACTATTTTCGGACGCGATGTGGTTCCTGAAGTATGCAGAACTAAGGCGATGTCATTACCGATCGAAACCGCGTCATTGTTGCGACGCTCCATCGAACCAAAATCGAGTTCAAAACGTCCCGCGCATTCCGCGATAGAACGCAATTCGATGATGAAAATTCCGAGTCGTTTCGCCACATCTCGAGCCGCTGTGTCGCTGCCTTCGGCAAGAATTATCGCCTTGGCATTTAGATCGGACAGATAAAACTCAAACTCTGGGTCGGTGTAACTAGGATTGAGAGGAGCAGAGGCAACGACGCTCGCCAACGCAACGAAGACGCTGGCCATTTCCGCGCCATTTGGTAACACAATAGCGACTCGATCATTCGCGCCAAGACCGTGGGCATTAAATTGCGTTGCAACTGCGCGAACCTGGTCGCGTAAACCAGCGTAGCTCAACGGTGTTTGTTCGGGTGCGGCAATCGCCGGATGATCGCCCACGCCGCGCATAATTAGATCGATGATGGTCATGGTGCTTGTCGAATTTTAATCCCGTTTCTGCGCTAGAGACATTGGATGCTACTCAGGCAGCGCAGGATCGGCAACCGAACAATGTCCTCTCCCGTCCCTCTTCGCTCAGGGAGCGGGCCATCACAGTGAACCGACTAGCAATAGCCACGGCGACTCGATAAGCTCGCGCACTAGCGAACTCTAGATTACACAGGGGAAAATCGATGGCGACGACAGCCGAGCAGCTCGTCAAGGCGGCTAAAGCGGAGATCACCGAAATTTCCGTTGCCGACGCAAGAACTTTAGTCGGTCGTGAAACTGTTTTCGTGGATGTACGCGAACCCCCAGAGTGGAAAGACGGCACCGTTCCCGATGCGCTGTGTATTCCTCGAGGCGTATTGGAGTGGCGTTCGGCTGCGGACGGGCCGCTGAAAGACAAATCCAAACCGGTCGTGGTGTACTGTAAGAGTGGCGGGCGATCAGCGCTGGCAGCGCAAACGCTGCAGCAATTGGGTTTCGAGAACGTTAAATCCTTGGCCGGCGGATATGAGGCGTGGGCATCTGATAAACCCTAAACGCATCACCTTATTTTTTGGACGAAATTTATGACGGACGTTAACGCATTTGATTTAACTGGCCGAACAGCTCTCATAACGGGCGGCAGTCGCGGGCTTGGACGACAAATGGCACTGGCTTTTGCTAAGCACGGCGCCGACGTCGCCATTGCTAGCCGCAAACTGGATCAATGCGAGTCGACAGCCAAAGAAATTGAAGCGCTGGGAAGACGTGCGTTTCCATATGCTTGCCATGTCGGCAAATGGGACGAGTTAGACGGACTTGTCGATGCGGTGTACAAGGAATTCGGGCAACTCGACATCTTGGTTAACAATGCCGGCATGTCGCCGTTGTACGAATCACTCGACAAAATGTCGGAGGAATTATTCGACAAAGTGATTGGGGTGAATCTAAAAGGACCGTTTAGATTAAGCGCGATCGTTGGCAAACGAATGGTCGAAAACGGCGGTGGCAGTATTATCAATATTTCGAGCACGGGTTCCGTCACCCCGAGTCCGCATGCGGAACCCTATGGCGCTGCAAAAGCCGGGCTGAACGCCATCACTCGTTCTTATGCGCACGCCTATGCACCAACGGTGAGAGTGAACGCCATTATGGCTGGGCCGTTCTTAACTGATATATCAAAGGCCTGGGATATGGAACGTTTTGCGGAACGCGCGAAGCAAGCCATCCCATTGCAACGAGGTGGGGAGCCGGAAGAGATAGCCGGAGCTGCACTTTACTTAGCGAGTGATGCATCGACCTATACAACTGGTTCGATAATAACGGTAGACGGCGGTGCGGGTGGGAACCCCGGCCTGGTATCTGCGGACTAAGCAATTCGGCAATAGTTTAGCTTGCGGAATTTTTTTCCATCACTATTCCCCGACTTCACGAAAAACATTATCCGTTTTTAGAATTCAGGAGTGCCAACAGATGGACTTATTAAAACTCGCGACGCAGCATTTCATCGGTAAGCTCGGCGCTAGCGGCGACGGTTTAAACGAGGGCGCTGTGTCCGGCGCACTCGGCGGCTTACTGGGCTCCGGCGACGGGAATATTGATCTCGGCTCGATTATTTCCAAACTTGACGGCGGCGGGCTCGCGACCCTGGCGAAATCTTGGCTCGGTGATGGTGCAAACTCCGGTATCTCCGCACAACAGATCATGTGTTTGTTTGGCGACTCACAAATTGGCGATTTTGCATCTAAATTGAATCTCAATAAATCCGTCGCGACGGATGGACTGGCCGGCATGCTCCCCGAATTAATCGACGGCAATAGCAAAGGCGGGAATTTACAGGACGCCGTTGGCGGAACTGGTGGATTGTTAGGTATGGCATCGAAGTTTCTGAAGTGATTGTAGTGCCGGCGCTGGTCTGAACTCAACCGTCACGCCCACAAGCCCGACCAATCAGAAATTGATTCGTTCGCCTAACGGCGCTCAAAATGAAGCGGCAACCCGTAACGTTGTTTTAACGTAACTTTCGCGTCCATTTCAACAACGTGCCCATCGACGAGTCGTACCCGATAGCGTTGTATGATTTGCGCGAGCACGAGTTGAATCTCTAGCATCGCCATACCGAGACCAATACAGGCCCGCGGCCCCGCCGCAAACGGTAGATAGGCATAGGAGTGACGGCTTTCGTTGGGGTTTGGTTCAAACCGATCGGGATCGAAGCGTTCGGGATCGGGCCAAAAGTCAGGATGCCGATGTAACACATATGGCACGACCGCGACGTAGGATCCTGCAGGAACCTCGTATTCGCCGAACAATTCCATTTCCTGAGAGCGACGCGCGATCGCCCACACAGGTGGATAAATTCGCATTGACTCCTGAACAACTTGCTTGAGATAGGGCACGGCGTTGAGGTCTTTGCTAGTCGCCTGCTCGCCCTTCAATTCGTCGTTAAGTTCTGCGCTCAAGCGATCTTGGATATTCGGGCTTTTTGCCAGCAGATAGAGCGTCCATGCGAGTGCCGTCGACGATGTTTCATGACCCGCAAGCATCAATGTCACGACTTCATCACGCATTTGCTCTTCGCTCATGCCTTGATCGGTATCCGTGTCGCGAGCCGCCAGTAGGCGATCCAAAATATCGTTTTTTTGTTCACCTTCGTCTCGCCGCGCAGCGATCATCGCATAAACAATTTCATCGAGCCGTTTTTTCGCTTTGCGCCATTTAATATTGTAGGGCGTCGGTAACCACGGATATAACGTTAGCAAGGCACGGATATCTTGCGTTTGTAAGTTCACTAGATCGAGAATCTGCGCCACTTCTTCAGCATATCCGTCGATGTCGCTACCGAACAACGTCGCGCCGACAATGCGAAACGCTAATCGCCCCATTTCTTGGTCGACGAGAATCGGACCCGCGGAAATTCGCCGATCCCAATCGGTCAGTAGTTCTTCAGTCAGCGCATTGATCGGCACATCGAAATTATTTATGACTCGATGAGCGAACATCGGTTGCATTAACTTACGCTGCTTCACCCAATGCGGGCCGTCGTTTGAAACCAAGCCGTTGCCCATCATTTGCGCAAGTACGCGATAATCGATGACGCCTTTCGAATAGTGGTCGTAGGATTGCGACAAAACGCGCCGCACATAGTCGGGATGATTAACGAAATATATGTCGAAAAAACCGCGCCACCGCACGATGTCCCCATAGCGCTGAAAAAGCTCGTACATGAATTGCGGCGGCTCGTTCGTAAATCGACTCAGACCCGAAAAGCGACGAGGCGTGGGTGGTAGTGGGTGGACCGCGCTCATATCGAATTGCTCCTAGAAATGAAACCCACGGGTTTCGCCGACAATACGACGGCGCCGCCGGCTTGCCAAGTTAATGCGCGGACTGAAACGCGCGCGACTGCAGGCTGTTTTACCGCGTAGACCTGACTTCCACGCTCGGGTTCGCTAATATACGCCGTTACGTCTCGTATCCAAGGCGCGAGCGCTGCCATCGCTATAAGCGACTCGGCGGCTGAGCCAGGCTTGGGACTGTCTTGGCTAATTTTTCTTGGTGTTATGTGGATAGAACACCGACCAAAGCCGTGCCCGACCTGGCGCGAAAATAGGAGTGCTTGAAATGAAGATTGCCGTACCGCGCGAGGTACATGCCAACGAATGCCGCGTTGCAACCACTCCCGAGGTGGTCGAAAAACTCATTGGGTTAGGTTTCGATGTCGAAGTTGAAAGTGAAGCGGGTACTGGCGCAAGTTTTTCAGATGCAAGCTACATCGCCGCCGGAGCGACGGTCGAAAAAAGCCCGGAATCCGTGTGGCAGAACGCCGACATCATATTCAAAGTACGCAGTCCTGAAGAACATCCATCGCTCGGCAAGCACGAAGCAGAATTACTTCATGAAGGCCAGACCCTAGTGTCATTTATTTGGCCGGCGCAAAACCCCGAACTGATGACGCTACTGGCAGCTAAAAATATTACCGTACTAGCAATGGACAGCGTGCCACGCATATCGCGCGCGCAAAAACTCGACGCGCTCAGCTCGATGGCGAATATCGGTGGGTATCGCGCGGTTATTGAAGCGGCGAATAATTTCGGCCGGTTCTTTACAGGGCAAATTACTGCGGCCGGCAAAGTACCACCAGCGAAAGTAATGGTAATCGGCGCTGGTGTGGCGGGCCTCGCCGCGATTGGTACGGCAATGAGCCTCGGCGCGATTGTTCGCGCTTTCGATACTCGACCTGAAGTGAAAGAACAAGTCGAGAGTATGGGTGCGGAATTTTTAGAACTCGACTTCGAAGAAGAAGGCAGTGGTGGTGGTGGCTACGCGAAAGAAATG
>CAWLAW010000143.1:0-7125 GCA_963854885.1 Gammaproteobacteria bacterium
CCAGAAAAACGGGCGATGTTCGAAAAACTTAGCCTCGGTCAGTCACCCGAGGCGCTATTTATAACGTGCTCCGATTCGCGCATCGAAACCGCGATGATTACGCAAACGGACCCGGGCGAGCTATTCATTTGTCGCAACGCTGGCAACATCGTGCCGCCGCACACGAATTATACCGGTGCGATGACAGCGTCGATCGAATTCGCCATCGCAGCCCTTAACGTGCCGCATATCGTAGTTTGCGGCCATACCGAATGCGGAGCGATGAAAGGCGCGATGGAGCCAGAGACGCTGGATGCACTGCCGCACGTTAAAGAATGGTTGGGTTATTCCAAAGCCGCGGTCGACATTGTCAATGAACTCGCAGGAGACAGAAACGCAGACGAGAAAATGATGATGCTATTGCAACAGAATTTTGTTCTGCAATTACAGCATTTGCGAACCCACCCTACCGTTGCCCTCCGGATCGCGAAAGGAGATCTCGAACTCCATGGCTGGGTGTACGACATTGCTTCTGGTGAAGTTCATGCGTACGAGGAAGCCAACAACCAATTTATTCCCGTTAGTGAGCGTTACGCAGACTCGCTCGTTTGAATACTGCTCGTAATTCATTTGGCGAAGCGTGAAACGCAGTAGGAGTTTGGAAATGAAAATTTTAGATACGTCGAATTTACGTGGAGACGTATTCGGCGGAGTGACGGCAGGAGTCGTTGCCTTACCGCTCGCGTTCGTGAAGCGCATGCGATGGTCCTGGATTTCTCGTGCGTCTCGTTTGTCGACGTTTCGGCAGCACGGGCAGTGGAAACGATCGCGTGCGACGCCCGGACTATGAATACCAAGGTCTATGTCAACGGAATGAGTGACACTGTGCGAGATACACTCGCTGGTCTTAATGCAGATCATTGCCTTTCGGAGGGTGCGCATTATGAGCACTGCATCGACGCGTTGCAGACCGTGGTCAGCGACATCCAGGGAACTAAACCCCCGACAATATCGGGCGACGAGTTAGTTGCCAATTAATGATCGAGGCGGGCGACGTCCGCGTGTATACACGTTCCGAACGTCGGTACAGCAAGCAAGTTGTAAGATCGGCAACAGGCCTCTGTGATCGCTTTCCCGGCATCGATTTGGCGCCAGATACACGGCGCTTCGCGCCGGATATCGAGCGCAACGAGTCTCATCCGAAGTCTCAAAACATCGCCCGGTTGCACTTATTTGGCGCGCCCGGTGAGCCGACGCCCCCAGAACGTGCATTTCGGTTGTGCTCAATTTGCGTTATTCGACGAAAAACTGGCTTTGCAGCGGCATTGTGCAATTAACAATTGGCATGGAATGTGCATAACGATCCAATAAGAGCCGTTGTTTTCACGCATCCCGGAGATAGTCGGTGGTGCTTTGATTCGTTAGAGGTAAAGTCGACGATGAGTAAATTCTCCTGCAAGCACTACCTTCCCGGTGCTGTATTAGCTGCCACAATCGCCTGCCCGTTGCAGACATTCGCTGGAGCGGAAGGCCTCTACGAGCAAATAAGCGGCTCGAAATTCAATGATGCGTCAGTGTTGCGATCCAACGGCATCGAATTCGGCGGATGGTTGGAAGTGGGTGTCACGGGCAACCCGCACGGGCCGGATGACGAAACCAACGGGCCGGTCACATTCAATAACGACGCCAACGAAATCGAGATGAACGAGTTCTATGCCTTTATCGAGCGCGCAGCGCCGACCGATGGCGGTTGGAGTCTCGGGTTTCGAGCGGACATGATGTACGGCGCGGACGCGCGATTCTCACCGACGTCGAACCTCGATGACCTATTTTTGAGCGCAGACGATTATAAACTCGTGTTCCCGCAAACCTATGCGGAGCTTTATATTCCTGTCGGTAACGGGCTTACAGCGAAAATCGGGCATTTCTATACGATTATCGGATACGAGGTCGTTACTGCTCCCGATAATTTCTTCTTTTCCCACGCCTATACGATGCAATACGCCGAACCCTTCACACATACTGGTGTGATGCTGTCCTACGCACTCAACGACAACTGGAGTTTAACCGGTGGCGTTGTCAGTGGTTGGGATTCGTTCTTTCAGGAACCGGCGAATTTTCTCGGAGGGATCAGTTATTCGAGTGACGACGGTCGGACGTCAGTCGCGCTGTCGCTCGTTACCGGAGACGTTGATGATTCCGATAAACACAATCGCACAATGTATAGCGTTGTGGTGTCGCATGACTTGTCCGACCAACTGCACTATGTCTTTCAGCACGACTTCGGCACTGAGGAGGAGTCGCTTAGCACCCCAGATAACACGAAGTGGTACGGCATTAATCAGTACCTCACTTATGATATCAGCGAGGTAATGGGGGCGGGATTGCGTGCCGAATGGTTCCGTGATGAAGCGGGAACCCGCGTGACGGGGCTCGACGATCACTTTTTTGCGGTGACGGCTGGGATCAACTATTCGATAAATGCATGGGCAAAAGTTAGACCGGAGATCCGCTACGACTGGGTAACAAATGACACCGAGCCGTTCGACGACGGCACGGAAGACAATCAGTTCTTGTTCTCTATGGATTTAATTGTGTCGTTCTAGTCGGTGCTGAACTAGGGCGGCAGGTGGAGTCACGAGGAAAGGTTCACGGTGCTCCAGCGTGATTTGCAGTTATTCCGTGCAGTGTGCGTTAGTCCGCTCCAAACTACGCCGCTGCTTGTTCTGTCGAAGCATTGCCGACGCGTAGTCTTCGCATAGATAATTGCACAACAGCGGCATTAATTCCTTGTGCTGTTCCTCGATACTCTTATCACATGCGACCGCGCCCCGCAGGCAGAGCGCAGATGGTAATCACTTTTAACGTTTTCGCAAACGACAGTTTCGACATCTCCTACCCGCACGTCACCACGTAAATCGATGACATCTCGGGCTCTGAAGTGACGCTATCCTCGGGTCTCCTCTATTGATGCTCTGGGGTAACGTTCGCGTAACAGAATATTCTCATTTCCTCATCGATCCGTGCTGCGAACGAATGCCACCTGATTCGAGGCTCAACTAGCGATGCTAATGCTGCTCCGCCAATAAAAGCACACCTAGGATCCGCTGGACCCCGTGCCGCGGTACGATCTTCAGTTGTCACATGCTTGGTTGATTCCAGCCCGCTAGAATTCGCCAATCCGTTATCGGTGAATCTGCGAATGCTCAGTCGCGATTTCTCGCGACGACGTCATCGATTTGTCACAAATTTTGCGCATAATAGCGACTCAATTTTGACTGGCTGAATTACGTGTCACGGCAACTCCAGCCGTGCCTCGGGATGCAACCAAGGAAAATCACGGAGTGCGGAGTTATTACATGAAAAACCGGAGAAATTGCGTGCGACTGGCGATCTGCCTAACGGCGGCAATGCTGCTGTGTGCCGTTGCCGATGTGGGTGCAGCGGAAAAAGCGCTGCTAGACATACTGCTCGGCAATGGTGTCATCACCCACGACCAGTATGACAGCCTGATGACGAAGGAAACGTTATCCAGCTCCGACATACTTGGCACCCCGGCTGAGACTGCGGCTGTGGAAAAAGTCGTACAGGAGAAAGTTGACGAAGCCGTCGCAGTAGCCGTCGACAAGCGAGTCGATGCAACTGTTAGTAACAAGATTGCAAAATCTGTTGAGGAAAATTTCCCGGTCAAAGCGAGCTACGGCAAAAAAGGTTTTCGTCTCGAGACACGCGATGGCAATTGGCAAACCAATCTGCAGTGGCGCGCGCAGCTGCGCTATACGAATCCAACATCCGGTGACCCGCGGCAAGTATCCGCATTCGAGTCTGAAGAACAAAGCACTTTTGAAGCGCGTCGCTTGCGCATGAAAATTAGTGGTTACGGTTACCGTCCTTGGCTTGGCTACCACTTCGAAGTTGATCTGCAACCTAGTCGCGATGTCGATGACAGTAGTTCGTCGGCCAGTGCGCGCGTTATCGATTGGCGCATCACGGCTGACAAATGGGACTGGGCGGCGCTGCGCGTTGGGCAGTGGAAGATTGACTACAACCGCGAGCGGGTTGATTCCTCAGGGCGCCAGCAATTCGTCGATCGCTCCATCGTGAATCGGATTTTTACTGTCGACCGCCAGGTTGGCGTGCAGCTACGCGGCCACCTGTTTAAAGGTACGCCAGCGGATATGCGTTATTGGACGGGTGTTTTTACCGGTGAAGGCCGGGGCGTGCGCAACAATGACGAAAACATGATGTACATGGCCCGCCTGCAATGGAATTTTCTCGGTCGCGATCTCAAGTGGCACCAAACCGATGTCGAGTTCACGCAGAAGCCGACCGGCAGCCTGGCCTTCGCGGCAGTCACCAACAAAGGCAGTTGCACTCGCTGGTCGTCGTCGGGCTGTGGCAGTCTTGACGGCTTTAGCTCTCCGGCCAGCGCCGCCCTTGGTCAGTTTAAAGTCGAGCAAATGATGCAGGAATTCGCCTTCAAGTGGCGCGGCTTTTCAGTGCAGGAAGAGTTTCACTGGAAGACTGTCGATGACAGCGTTGCGAACACCAAGAATGATTTTGTCGGCGCCTACGCGCAAGCTGGGTATTTCTTCCACAACCTCTTTCGGTTTGTTCCGGCACCGCTTGAAATCGCTTTCCGCTACGCTTTCGTGAATGAACCAAACCGCCTCGATCGTGCACAAGACAATATGCGCGAAGAATACACGGTTGGCGCTAACTGGTTCCTCGCCGGGCATAACAACAAGTTTACATTCGATTATTCGCATCTGACTTTGGACGATGATGTCTTGAATCGCGACGTCTCTGATGGTCGGGCGCGTTTGCAGTGGGATGTTTCTTTCTGAGTTAATTGGGGCTGTGGATTTTGTCGAGTTGTTGGGCGTATGCCCAATTAATCTGCATAAGATGGACCATCGTGATTCACTAGGCGCACGTCACCTGCGACCAAGCCTGAAATGCCCCGGAGCGGAGTTCGCGGTAGTTTTCCGCTTTAAGCTGATGACGGCCGACGCGAAACAAATTATCGCACTGTCCGTGTACACTAAGAAACCGTTGCGCGTGACCATCAGATCGAAATCCGCGCATCAGTCTCTCCTGCTCTCGAGTTGGTTTGTGCGAAACTTCTGCTCGGTTGTTTGCGTACCGATCTTGGCAGTACGGCACGGATGGAACCAGTTCGCGTTTTGCGGCGGCGTAACTCCGAAGCTTGTCGGTAGTGATTTCGATCGGTACTCGTTTTTGAGCGCGCAGGGCCTTGCGAAAGAATCTCTTTGCAGCCTGAGTATCTTTATATGTTTGTACGCGGATTTCGCCCGCATTCTCAAGCATTAATTCGAAGCTCTCTGTTACAGACGAACGACACGGTGCCAGCGAGGTGAAAGGCGCTGCCGCGCTTCCTTGCTTCCGCCGCCATTGCTCATCGCTCATTGGCATTTGCACAGTCGGGAGCGAGTAAAAAATCCAGAGCTCTTCTGCTTGTAGGGCCGCTGCCCCGGAAGCAGTTTTTTCCATGTTCCGGATGGCCCTAACAGGTGAACTTGCCACAAAGGCTGTGATAAATCTGTGCTGGGTGCACACTCGGGCGTGACGAAAGTAAAAGGAAATAAAATGGAATATGTCGACATTGACCGAATAGTAAGTGCTGACGGCTTACGCATCGTGCTGGTTCAGGGTAGGCCGAGTCCGTGGGGCCAGGCCGCCAAGGCCATGATGGAGTATAAAGGTCTCGACTATGTCGTCGGGCCTCAGCAACCAGGTGGCCCGAATCCCGAACTTGTCGTTTGGTCGGGGGCGAACAGCGCCCCGGTAGTCGCTTGGAACGACGCGCCGCCGATCAATCGTTGGGACGACATATTGCTCCTTTTGGAACGGCTCGCGCCGGATAAACCGCTGATACCGCAAGGCGCTAACGAACGTGTACAGCTATTCGGTCTGAGTCACGAAATCTGCGGTGAACTCGGCTTTGGCTGGAACCGGCGTCTCGACATGATCCGGCCCGCCATGGATTCGGGTGAGCCGCCAGAAGGCATCGTCAATTTGTCCGACAAATACGGCTACAACGAGACCGACGTTGCTCTTGCCAATCAGCGCACGATCGTGCTGCTCGAACTTCTAACCGAAATACTCACGACGCAGAAAGATAAGGGCAGCAATTACCTGATCGGCACACAGGTGACGGCGGCTGATTTCTACTGGGCGGCGTTCAGCAATCTAGTGGTCATCCAACCACCCGAAGAATGCCCAGTAGACCCCGCCGTCCGACCAATTTTTGAGAACACATCGGCCGACGTCGCTACTGCGGTAGACCCGGTTCTCATCGAGCACCGTAACAGGATTATGCGAGCGCATTTCAAGATCCCGATGGAATTCTAGCCTCGACCGGACCGAGATCGGCGCTGCTCGCTGCATTCGCGCCAAAATTCGACCGCAATTACGCGGCTACGGCCGGCCTCCTCTAATGGTGTCGGCGTCTTCGACGCCTTCTTGATCCAGCACCCGGCGGACACCGCAAAATCGAGATCGCAATCGACGCGGTCGGCGACGCGCTTGCCGCCGAGCACTTCAAGTCTTGCATCCAAGGCCTGCCAAACCCGGCTGAAGACGAGCGGGCGTTCGAGTCTTCAGACGGTCGACGGCGTGCACCGGGGGCACATCGCCCTCCATCAAATGGGCGATTGCGAGGTACACCAGCTACTGTCTCTCGAGCATGCTCCGGCAGGCGAACGCGGGCGACGTCACTTCGATGCTGAAGTGTCCGCCGCCGCCGTTGACCGTGGCTCGTGAATTAAGGATCTGCCGCTCGATAGCCTCGCGCAGCGCGTCGATGACGGAGCCCTGGAAATTAGTTGGATGGGATAACATAACGGTCTCCTTTATAGGCTGGTACCTTGGTTTGGACCAATGAGCCTCTGGCGTCAGCCGCCGATATAAGACATCTCAACTTTCTCTCTCCGTACAGTCTCTTCTGTGCGAATTTCAGAATACCGGTCTTCACGCTGGTTCCAGATCAAACCTATGGCACCGGCGATTTGCTTGTCGCTCTTGCCCGATCGCATGAGCGCGCGCAAATCGTGGCCGGACTGCGCGAACAGGCAGGTGTACAACTTGCCATCGGTCGAGAGTCGGGCGCGCGTGCAGGTGGAA
>CAWLAW010000144.1:0-7111 GCA_963854885.1 Gammaproteobacteria bacterium
CTTCGTAAAGGTGTGTTCCTTATCACCGGGATTGATCCGTTCTGGTGAATACCCGACGAAAAAATCGACTCCGCACTTCATACCCGAGGTTCTTTCCAACACGGGGACACACTCTTCCTCAGTAGCGCCGGGATAAACGGTCGATTCAAACACGACAATATCACCGGATTTCAATTGCGCACCGACCGTTTCCGCGGCGCGCAAGACGGGGGTCAAATCTGGGCGTTTAGCGTCGTCGATGGGCGTCGGCACGGCAACAATGTGAAAATCTGCCTGCTTGATATCTTGCGGATCGGAAGTAAACAAAATGTTGGAGGCGACCAGATCGGCTGGCTCGACCTCCAAAGTACTATCGTTTCCACCCTTCAGTTCAGCGATACGACCGGCGTTGATGTCGAAACCAATTGCGCGCTGCTGGTGCCCGAAAGCAACCGCGACAGGCAATCCCACATAGCCCAACCCGATCACTGACACTTTTCGAGAATGCGTACTCATTTGACTTTGTAATAGTCCTTATACCAAGAAATAAAATTAGCGATGCCCTCGTCTAGCGGGGTCGCTGGTTTGTAATCTAAATCGTCGACCAATGCCTGGACGTCGGCGTACGTGTCCGGCACGTCACCTAGCTGCAGTGGCAACATATTTTTCTTCGCTTCGATGCCTAGCCCTTTTTCGATAGCGGAAATAAAATCCATCAATTCAACAGGTGCGTTGTTACCAATGTTGTAGAGACGATACGGGGCAAGTGAGGTCGCCGGTTCGGGCTTATCTCCCGTCCAATTTTGTGCGGGACTCGCGACTGAATCTATACAGCGAGTCACACCCTCTACGATATCGTCGACATAGGTGAAATCACGGCGATGATTGCCATAGTTAAAAACATCAATGGGCTTACCTTCTATAATATTTTTTGTAAACAAAAACAATGACATATCAGGCCTTCCCCAAGGCCCATAGACGGTGAAGAAACGTAATCCCGTAGTCGGTAACTGATATAAATGGCTATACGAATGGGCCATTAATTCATTGGATTTTTTAGTCGCTGCGTACATTGATACCGGATGGTCGACGTTGTCGCTGACCGAAAAAGGCATATTGGTATTCGCCCCGTACACCGAACTCGATGACGCATAGACCAGGTGTTCTAAATTGTGATGGCGGCAAGCTTCTAATAGGTTCATGAATCCGACGATATTAGATTCAATATAGGCGTGCGGGTTTTCAATCGAATAGCGCACTCCTGCTTGAGCCGCGAGATGCATTACCCGCTGCGGTCCGGATTCTTTGAAAACTCGATTGACTGCGTCCAAATCCGCGACATCGACCTTATGGAAGTGGAAATTCTCGTGGGGGAGTAGTCGCGCCAAACGGTCTTCCTTCAGCGAAACCGAGTAATAATCATTTAGATTGTCGATCCCGATGACCTCGTCACCCCGTTCAAGTAGTCGCTCACTCAATCTTGAACCGATAAAACCGGCCGCCCCGGTCACAAGAATTTTCATGCCTTTTTTTGTTCCCCTAAAACGTCTTAGTCTACATTATTCATGGGTTACACGATGTTACAAACCGCAACGAAGCGGGCCTATAGGGGCCCTCGAAAGTGAACTAAGTCGCAAATTTCGTGCGACTCAATTTTTTATCGGCAATTTGCCTCGATAGTTTTATCGACGTTTCATCGGCCGAGATTTGATAAACTTAGCAAAATATTATTCCTGGAGTTTAAATTGATGGCGAACGAACCCGATTCTGTAGACGTGGATGTTGATAATTTGTACCGTGAAGAATCATTTACCGATCTTCATGCAGCAAATATCAAGCGCCTCTCCCCGGTTGATGAGAACGGTGACACGGATGTTTCTCGCCCATCGCAATACATCGGAGATACGACCCTGATGACCCAAATGGGCCCCATCCCGGTGCAATTCCCGCTCGAGGCCGATTCGCTCAAACAAGCTTTCGAAAAATTCCCGCAAGGTGTCCAGGACGCAATTGTTCGACTGCAGGAACGGGCACAAGAAATGGCGCGTGAGGAAGCCTCGCGAATCGTTGTTCCGGGCGCCGGCGGCCCAGGGCCACTCGGTGGCGCTGGCCCAGGCGGTAAATTAGTCCTCGATTAGGCCGCGTCTGTCTTCGCGCACGCAACAGCTGGCAAGCGCTCTTACCCGTACTTTATAATCAGGGTTACCTATAATTTTCAACGCGTTATCCATTTCTGAACTTAGTTGCGAGCACAGCGAAGAAGCGATTTTTCGCGGCATTACATTCGACGCTGCGGCCAGTGATATTGTCCAATTGCAGGGTCCGAACGGCAGCGGTAAAACCAGCCTGATACGAATTCTTTGTGGTCTAGCGCGTCCAGCGAGCGGCCGCGTCACCTGGAATGATACCGATGTGCATCGCGATTTCGTCTCAATTCGCGACAAGATTAATTATGTCGGACACCGCCGTGGCGTGTGCGACGAGCTAACGCCGCTCGAAAACCTACTATTTGCAGGCGATCTGCACACGCGTCAAACCCATAACGACTGTCTTGCCGCGCTCGAGAAAGTTGGACTAGGGGCACTTTCCAACACCGTGTGCCGCAAACTTTCCGCGGGCCAAATTCAGCGCGCCGCACTCGCCCGACTCTTGGTCACCGACGCGACGCTTTGGTGCTTAGACGAACCCTTCACGGCACTCGATACACAGGGCCGCGCCATCATCGAGTCAATGCTCAGCGATAATGCAAAAAACGGCGGAATTAGCGTCGTCGCAACACACCAGCCGCTATCTCTAAGTGGCAGTAACATTAAGTCCTTGAACCTCGACGGTTGATGAACGACGCGCTCAACGCCGCAAGGGCGGTCGCACTACGCGATCTGAAACGACACCTTCGAAGGCGCCAAGACCTCGTTCAACCGGTCGTATTTTTTGTCATCGTCGTGACCTTATTCGCTATTGCTGTAGGCCCCGACGCGGCGATTTTCGCGAAGATTGCGCCGGCCGGAGTTTGGGTCGCTGTGCTGCTCGCCACAACGATAAATCTGGACGCGATGTTTCTGAGCGACTACCAAGACGGGACTATTGAGCAACTGCTGCTCAGTCCTGCACCATTGCCGTTACTGGTCGCGAGCAAAATTTTCGCGCACTGGTGTGCGACTGCCGGTCCTCAAATAGCGATTTCCATCGTCGTCGCCATTGTGCTCGGTCTTGAAGGGCCCGTGGTTAGCGCATTAGCCGCCACCCTAATCCTTGGCTCACCGATTTTAAGCCTCGTTGGGGCTATCGCGAGCGCTTTGACCGTCGGATTACGTGGCGGCGCGATGTTGCAAGCACTAATTATTTTGCCGCTTTATATGCCAACGCTAATATTTGGCACTGCGGCCATGCATAATGCGGCTCTCGATCTACCCATTTCGGCGGAAATTTATTTCCTCGCCGGACTCGGAGTGATGGCCGTAAGCCTCGCCCCATTTGCTGCCGCTATGGCCCTTCGAATCCGGTTGAGTTAGTTGAATACATGTGAATTTTGTTCCATTTCATAAATACGGTACGCCGAAGTATTTTTATTCTTGGTCGCTCGCCTTGCGCCCATGGCTCGGTGGCGCTTGCGTACTTTTATTTATTGCCGGGTTAATCGGGGGCTTATTTCTCGCACCGACTGATTATCAGCAGGGCGAGAGTTTTCGCATCATCTACGTCCACGTTCCTGCCGCGTGGATGTCATTGTTCATTTACATCGTAATGGCTTCGGCCGGCGCGTGCGGGCTGATCTGGCACGTCAAGCTAGCTGATATAGTTGCGCGCGCCTGCGCGCCACTTGGCGCGTGGTTCACATTTTTAGCACTTTTTACCGGCTCGCTATGGGGGAAACCCATGTGGGGTACGTATTGGGTTTGGGACGCGCGGCTAACGTCCGAGCTGATTTTGCTGTTCTTATATCTTGGCTACATCGCATTACAGGGTGCGATCGACGACCGACGTACAGCCGCTCGCGCCGGCGCGATATTAGCGATTGTCGGCACGGTCAATATTCCGATCGTCCATTATTCAGTTGAATGGTGGAATACACTCCATCAAGGCCCGACGGTTAGCAAACTCGATGCACCATCGATGGACACTTCAATGCTGATACCATTATTGATCATGGCACTTGCTTATAATCTCTATTTCGTCGCTGTATTGTTCGAGCGCGTACGTTGCGAAATTTTGGAATTTGAGCGAAATACAAATTGGGTGAAGGAACTCACCCGCGATAAAGGCGTCGTATAATGGCGAGTGAAGTGTCTTTTTTCTCGATGGGTGGGTACGCCTACTTCGTCTGGTTTTCCTATGGCATCAGCGCAATCGTGTTACTCGCCAACGCGTTGCTTCCAGCACGAAAAGAAAAAAAACTACTCGCCGAAATCGCAGTTCGAGAGCGTGGAAAATCTGAAAATCTATGACACCGCAACGAAAAAAACGACTATTTACGATCGCACTAATCCTTAGCGGCATGGGTATAGCAACGGCCCTCATTCTTACGGCCTTTGAAAAGAACCTCATGTATTTCTACTCGCCGAGTGAGGTGATGGCTGGCGAAGCACCGCAGGAACGTAAGTTCCGCGTAGGCGGACTCGTTGTAGAAGGAAGTGTTAAACGCGTACCGGATACTCTCAGTGTGCAATTCACGGTCACTGATACGGTTCACGAGGTACCGATCATCTACACCGGGATATTGCCCGATTTGTTCCGCGAAGGTCAGGGCATCGTGGCACACGGTCAACGTCGCGAAGATGGGGTATTTGAGGCGTCCGAGGTACTCGCAAAACACGATGAAAATTATATGCCGCCGGAAGTTGCGAGCGCACTCGCTGAAGCGAAAGGTGCGGCCGATGCCGCCACATACTAGATGATTCCTGAGATTGGACAGTTTGCTCTGGCGCTAGCACTCGCAGTTGCCTGCGCTCAAGCGTCGCTTCCCATAATCGGTGCTTTGCGGGGCTACGACAATTGGATGGCATTCGCTAAGCCGGCCGCACGCGTGCAGTTTTTGTTGGTTTTTGGCGCGTTTCTGATCCTTGTACACGCCTTTGTGAGCAACGATTTCTCGGTTGCTTACGTCGCGCACAATTCAAATACTGCGTTACCGACAGCCTATCGTATCTCGGCAGTTTGGGGAGCGCACGAAGGGTCGTTGTTGTTATGGATACTTATCCTGGCCGGCTGGACGGTTGCGGTGACATTCTTTGACAGTCAGCTTCCGCGCAGTTTCGCGGCGCTGGTCCTCAGTGTGATGGGCATCGTGTCGGTCGGATTTCTCTCCTTCATGATGTTTACATCTAATCCTTTTGCACGACTACTACCAGCGGCGGCAAACGGAGGGGATCTTAATCCGCTGCTGCAGGATCCCGGATTAATTATCCATCCGCCAATGCTTTATATTGGTTATGTTGGCACATCGGTAGCATTTGGCTTTGCGATAGCGGCGCTGATCCAAGGAAGAATTACCGCCCAGGCGGCACGTTGGATCCGCCCGTGGGCGATCGCGAGTTGGATATTTTTAACGATCGGCATCGCGCTCGGTAGTTGGTGGGCATACTACGAACTTGGCTGGGGTGGCTGGTGGTTTTGGGACCCGGTCGAAAACGCATCGTTTATGCCGTGGCTGCTCGGTACGGCACTAATTCATTCGCTTGCGGTAACCGAAAAACGCGGCACGTTTAAGAATTGGACAATACTACTCGCTCTATCGACTTTCGCGCTGAGCCTGTTGGGGACATTTCTCGTGCGCTCCGGCGTACTGACCTCAGTTCACGCATTCGCCACCGACCCGGGTCGAGGAATCTTTGTCTTGGTATTGCTCGGAACGATGATTGGCGGATCATTTATTTTGTATGCGTGGCGCGGACCCAAAACGTTTGCCGGAGGTACCTTCGAGCCCGTTTCACGAGAAGTATTCTTGCTGCTTAACAGCGCGTTACTCGCTGTCGCAACCGCAACGGTTTTACTCGGTACCTTGTACCCATTGATTCTTGAGGCCTTGGGGCTGGGTAAAATCTCTGTCGGCCCGCCGTATTTTAATGTCGTGTTCGGCGCCGTCATGCTGCCCTTAATCGGGTTGCTCGGAATCGGGCAATTCTCGCGGTGGAAATCCGATTCAATTAAACGATTGCTAGTCCGGCTCAAATACGCCTTCGTCGCAACAATCGCGATTACCGCCTGCGCGGCAATTACGTTGGGTGGGCAACACATGATGAGTGCGGCGATTGGTATCGGTTTCGGCGTTTGGGTCTTTGTCACGACTATTGCTGGCATCGCCGAACGCTGCCGTAATCGAGAGCACCCGTGGTATACGCTTATTCACCTGCCGCGCGCATTCATCGGACAGTGTACAGCGCATATGGGTTTCGCCTGCACGGTCATCGGGGTAGTGATCACGAGTTTCTATACCATTGACGAACATCAGAGTTTAGCCCCCGGCGATCGGGCAGTCATTGCGGATTACGAATTCCACTTCGTCGGTTTGTCGTCTTTTGACGGACCGAATTACCGCGTGACTGAGGGTACCTTCGAAATCAGACGCGACGAAAAGCTTGTCGCCACGCTGAAACCGCAGAAGCGGTTGTATACCGTGCGCAATATGCCCATGACTGAGGCGGGTATCTCCCCTGGCTTCACCCGCGATCTATACGTCGCCCTGGGAGAACCACTTGAGGACGGTGCCTGGAGTGTGCGAATGCATTTCAAACCGTTTATTCGATGGATCTGGCTAGGCGCGATTCTCATGGCACTCGGCGGCTTCATGGCAATGTTCGACCCCCGTCTACGCAGCCCGGCGAAAGCGCGTGTCAACTCAATGGCAGCGGCGCCCGCAAGCGACTAAGCCGCGACTGACCCTGCAAATGCGTTACGCAATCCCCATTGGCGTGTTTATTTTGCTTGTAGCAGTACTTGCGATCGGGTTGCGCCTCGATCCCCGTTACGTACCTTCGCCGTTGGTTGGCAAGCCGCTACCGGAATTCTCCTTACCGACCCTGAGTAATAGTGATGCAACAATTTCATCCAACTATTTTACCGACCGACCGCGCTTACTTAATGTCTGGGCATCGTGGTGCGTTGCGTGTCGAGTAGAGCATCCGCTGCTCCTCGA
>CAWLAW010000145.1:0-7104 GCA_963854885.1 Gammaproteobacteria bacterium
TTTGGGCTCCGGCTTGGGCGCAAGCTGTGCTAATTGCCCGACCGAGTCCGCGACTCGCGCCGGTGACTAAAACGTTCCTATTATCGAGTAATTTCGGATCAGGCTCGTACTGCCTGATTTGCTGTTCGGCGGTTTTCGTAGCGTCACCCACTAACTGAAATCTCCGGCGCGTAAAATCGTTGCGCGCGCATAATTTGCATCATCAGTGTCCGGATAATCAAGCGTGTAGTGCAACCCGCGACTCTCCTTTCTTTTCAACGCCGAGCGGATGATAAGCTCAGCGACTTGCACAAGATTTCGTAATTCGATGAGATCGCCGCTAATTCGAAAATTTCCATAGAATTCACTAATCTCGCGGTGCAGAAGATCGACTCTGTTGCGTGCGCGCTCGAGTCGCTTATTACTGCGAACAATACCGACGTAGTCCCACATAAAACGGCGCAACTCATCCCAATTGTGCGCGACAACAATCTCTTCGTCGGCGTCCGTGACCTGGCTGTCGTCCCAATCGGGTAATGAAGGGGTCGATCCAATCCCCTCTATGGTCTCCATTATTGATCCAGAACATGCCTCGGCGATGACCAGACATTCGAGTAATGAATTACTCGCCATTCGATTTGCGCCGTGTAGGCCGGTGCACGCGACTTCTCCGATTGCGTACAGTCCCGGCAAGGACGTGTGGCCTTGGACATCGGTCAGTACACCGCCGCACAGATAGTGCGCGGCTGGCACGGCGGGGATCGGGCTGGTCGTAATATCGATGCCAAAATGCGCGCATTTTTTCATCACTGTGGGAAAATGTTCCGCAAGGAAACTGGCCGGCTTGTGCGACACGTCGAGATAAATGTGTTCCGCGCCGGAACGCTTCATCTCATGGTCGATGGCACGCGCAACAATGTCTCGCGGGGCTAGTTCTTCGCGTTCATCGTAGTGGTGCATAAACGGTTCGCCAGAGGTGAGTCGCAAACGACCGCCTTCGCCGCGCAGCGCTTCTGTCAGCAAGAATGATTTTGCGTCAGGGTGATAAAGGCAAGTCGGATGAAATTGCACGAACTCCATATTCGCAACCGCACAACCGGCTCGCCAAGCCATCGCGATGCCGTCTCCCGTGGCGACGTCGGGGTTGCTTGTGTACAGATAAACTTTACCCGCACCGCCTGTCGCTAACACGCAACATTTAGCGCCGATGGATTTGACTTGCTTGTTATCTAAATCGTAGACATAGGCCCCAACGCAGCGATCGGGCATGATTCCAAGCTTACCTAAGGAAATTAAATCGACGGCCATGTGGCGTTCGAAAAGCGTGATGTTCTTGTGGGATCTGACCCGACCGAGGAGTGTTGTTTCAATGGCGTGGCCGGTCGAGTCAGCCGCATGAACGACCCGGCGCCGACTGTGACCGCCTTCTTTCGTGAGATGGAAGTCGATACTGCCCGCATCGTTTTCGTGTGTCGTAAATGGCACGCCTTGCTGGATTAGCCATTCGATTCGCTCTCGACCCCGTTGCACAATAAATTCGACGACTTGCGGATCACATAGCCCACCCCCTACACCGATCGTGTCAGCGACATGCGACTCAATCGAATCTGCCTGGTCGATGACTGCTGAAACGCCACCCTGCGCATATAGTGTCGCACTTTCCTCCAAAGCAGCCTTGGAAATAACGGCGACATTCAAGTGCTCGGCGAGTGATAACGCGAGGCTGAGTCCGGAAGCTCCGCTGCCAATGATCAGGGTGTCAAAATTCATTGTATCAATCGTCTATGCATCGCTGGTGAGTCATTATTCGCGCTATTCCAATAAATTATCGATTATTGCTTGCTCAATTAGGCCTGCAATGATTGATACAAACCGTTAAATCTTCGTCTGCAGGATCGGCGACTCGGGCGCCGATTGTGACCTCCGTTACTGCTGCTAGCATTATCGACCGCCTAACGCCGAAGTGGGTTAGTTGATACACTGTGCAGAGATAAACAATAAGCCCCGACAATGCCGAAACTAATTGTGAATCCGATGGTCTATGTCTCTCAATACTTCCCGGTGCTGCGGCCATAATACAGGGAGAGGACCCTGATGGGCGATAGCTACACCGACAAACAGCTGGTAGAACGTGTCCAGCAAGGCGACAAAAAATCTTTTGATCTGCTGGTACTCAAATATCAAAATCGGATCATCAAGCTTGTCTCACGATACGTGCGTGACCAAAGCGATGCACAAGACATTGCCCAAGATGCGTTTCTTAAGGCCTACCGTGCATTACCAAATTTTCGCGGTGACAGCGCATTTTATACTTGGTTGTACCGCATCGCGATTAACACGGCGAAAAATTACATCGTGTCCTTATCTCGCCGGCCGGCAGAAGCGCGAATCGAAAATGCAGACGGTGAAAAACTCGATCTGGACGAGCTACAAAAGGATATCGCGACTCCCGAAAATGTCCTACTCGCGGACGAAATCAAGCAGACGATTATTGAGGCCATGAACAAACTCCCGGAGGACTTGCGGGTCGCGATTACGTTACGGGAGGTCGACGGATTAACCTACGAGGAGATTGCGGAGGCGATGGATTGCCCGATCGGCACAGTACGGTCAAGGATATTTCGTGCTAGAGAGGCCGTCGACACTAAATTAAAGCCGCTCCTAGAGCACTAACGCAGGGTAGATTTTATGCACATTGAACAGGAAGTGTTGTCCGCGGCAATTGACGGTGACCACGACGCGGCGTCGGACCAGGTGCTGCAGGGAATTGCGGGACAGGAAATCACGCGTGACTGCTGGGCTCGTTATCATTTGATCGGCGACGTGCTGCGCGACGGCTTAGTCGACGTCGCCTCGAAGGATTTTTCGCAACGATTGCGTACCCAAATAAACGATGAACCAACGATTGTGAGCCCGCGCAAACGAAGTTCGTCTTATCGCCGGCCGCTCGCGGGCCTCGCAATTGCGGCATCAGTAGCTGCGATAGCAATAATCGGGGTCGGGCGCATCGCACCGGAATCGCCGACACCGGCAAGGATCGCCGTCAGCCCCGACATTACGCTAGCAACGCCTGCGCAACCGCAGTTTGTCGCACGGCCGGAAATACCCCCGGCGATTAGCCCAGCTCCGTTAGTCGAAGCGACTCCGGCACTGTACTCGCAGCGGCGGCTTAATGGATATTTGGTTAAATTCAACGAACAACGATCGAGCGTCGGTATTCCAGGGGTGAATCCGTACGTGCGAATTGTCGGATTCGAGACCGAATAGCAACAGCCCAATGAGTGCTATTAAAACGCGTTGTTTGTTGTGCTTAGTGGTCGCAATTTCGGTGCCTAGTGGCGCGGTGGTTGCGCAAGATGGCGCCGCAGTGGAATTAATGCGTGCCATGGCAAGCGCGACCGAAAGACTCAATTACGACGGTATGTTCATCTACCAGCGTGAAGCGCAAATCGACTCGATGCGTATCGTCCACAAGTATAGCAACGGCTTGGAACGCGAACGTCTGATTTCCCTGTCGGGCCCGGAACGCGAAGTCGTACGCGACGGCGCTAGAGTCACCTGCTTATTCGCCGACGATCGTGAAGTCATGGTCGAGAAGACTGAGCCGCGAAATTTTCTCGCCCTGGGAATCAGTGAGCCAATCGGCAACCTGGTGAAGAGTTATAGTTTCAACATTGTGGGCCACGATCGGATCGCTGGGCGACCGACGAGCCTGGTTAGCATCCTACCGAAACAACCAAATCGCTACGGCTATCAGCTATGGATAGACGAAGAATTCAAGTTGTTACTAAAATCCGTGATTCTCAATCGCTCTGGGCAGCTGCTCGAGCAGGTGCAGTTCGTCCAGATCCAGATAGATCACGAAATACCCGATCATCTATTGGCGACTAAAATAGAAGGATCTGAGTTTACTTGGCACATTAATGACGCCGCGGATAATAGCGCGTCAAAGGTCGTAGAGACGTCTGGCTGGTCTGTAAAGTGGTTACCTACTGGCTTCTATATGCGAAATCACAAAGTTCAATCGATGTCCGAAACGAACATGCCGGTGAGTCATATGGTTTACTCTGACGGCCTAGCGATGGTTTCGATATTTGTCGAACAGCTCGCAGAAAGTGCCGAGCCGTTGCAAGGTTATTCTTCGATGGGGGCTGTTAATGCGTTTTCGCGAGTAAGTAACGCGCATCAAATTACCGTTGTAGGGGAAATTCCGTTGCCAACTGTCCGCCAGATCGCGAGTTCAGTCGAGTACCACTAAACAATGGTTAATAAATTAATGCGCGAAAATAGATTCAGTATACGAAACCTGGCAATTTTGACGTCGCTTATTGGCCTGGCACTGACTACACCGTTAGTTGTAGCAGCGCCGCTCGTCGGTTTGCCTGATTTTACAAAATTGGTTGAGGATAACCGCGCGGCAGTGGTAAATATTGGCACCACAGGGAAGCGGCAGGTACGCCGTCGAGAAGCGCCTCCTAGCGTCCCCGCGCCGGAAGGTGCGCCAGGTGATGACAGCGCGCTGCAAGATTTTTTTCGTCGATTCTTCGACGAAGAACCACCGGGGGGCAACGGTCGAAGCCGACCACATTCGTCGCTAGGATCGGGGTTCATCATTTCTCCCGATGGATATGTTATCTCCAACTATCATGTTGTTCGCGAAGCCGAAGAAATTATCGTTCGACTGAGCGATAGACGCGAATATGTCGCGAAAATTGTCGGTACAGATCCGCGCAGCGACATTGCGGTATTGAAAGTTGAAGCCGAAAAACCACTGCCGTCATTGAAATTGGGTAAATCGAGCGATCTTGACGTCGGCGAATGGGTACTGGCAATTGGCTCGCCGTTTGGGTTCGACCATTCCGTTACAGCGGGAATTGTCAGTGCCAAGGGGCGGAGTCTGCCAAACGAAAATTATGTTCCGTTTATTCAAACAGACGTTGCGATCAATCCAGGAAATTCAGGTGGCCCCTTATTTAACTTAAACGGCGAAGTCGTTGGCGTGAATTCGCAGATATACAGCCGCACAGGCGGTTTTATGGGCTTGTCTTTTGCCATTCCGATCGACGTCGTTATGAACGTTTATACGCAACTACGCGAAACCGGTGCTGTCACTCGGGGCTGGCTCGGGGTTCTTATACAAGATGTCACTCGCGAGCTCGCAGAATCATTCAAAATGGATAAACCGCATGGGGCGCTCGTGTCTAAAGTATTGCCCGATAGTCCAGCGGCGAAGGCGGGATTTAAGGCCGGCGACGTCATCGTGAGCTTTAACAATCAGGAAATTGATACTTCCGCAGGATTGCCGCCACTGGTTGGGACGGCACCGATCGGTAAAAAATCGCCCGTAGACGTAATTCGAGAAGGGACTAAGAAGCGCTTAAATGTTGTTATCGGTAAGCTGCCAAGTGAAGACCAACTTTCGATGGGTGGTGCTAACCCGCACAAAAACAAAGCGAATAAGCGCCTCAACGCAACAGTCCGGAACTTGACCAGAGTTGAACGCGAACAATTAAAAATCACAGGCCCCGGCGGCGTTATCGTTGAAAAGGTTGAGCCTGGGCCCGCATTTGACGCCGGCTTACGCCCCGGAGACGTTATCTTGCAACTGAACTCCCAAGCTATCGCGTCGGCTACGGATCTAAGTAAAATCGTCGAAAAACTCAAACCGGACACGAGTGTACCGGTTTTGATTCAACGGCAAGGCGGGCCATTGTTTATGGCAATGAAAATCCCGTCGAATGAGTAGGGCGGGTCAAACTAAAACCTTTACCGTGTTTAGCCGACAAGCTTGCGCTTTGTGCGATCACTTGATCTTAGCGCTCGAAATTCTACGGCCACGGTATGATTTCGCGTACAGAAAAATCGACGTCGACGACGATCCTGAGTTGCAAGCGCGTTACGGCCTAAGAGTACCGGTTCTCGTCGATGCGGAAACTGAAATTTGCTCGGGTCATTGCGACCCAGCGGAAATTGAGACCTATATCGCCGATCAGTGCCGCTAAAAACCGAACAATCGCAGTCGACAAGCTAATTTGCCTTGGCGACAGGACTCTACCTTCCCATCAAGTGCAAACTTCACAACTCGTCGCTGTTGAATTATGCGCCCGTGAGATAGAATCGCGCGTTCTCTGACACGCAAGTAAGAGCACAACTTAAGATTGAGGGTTGGACACCTCTCGAATTCCGCATGCAGCAAATCAGAAACTTTTCGATAATCGCGCACATTGATCATGGTAAATCGACCTTAGCGGACCGTTTTATCCAGCTATGCGGTGGTTTGGAGGATCGAGAGATGGCTGAGCAAGTGCTCGACTCGATGGATCTCGAACGCGAGCGCGGGATTACAATTAAAGCTCAGAGCGTCAGTCTGACCCATACCGGTGCGGATGGTCAGGACTATCAATTGAATTTTATCGATACGCCAGGACATGTCGACTTTAGTTACGAAGTTTCTCGCTCGCTTGCCGCGTGCGACGGGGCGTTACTAGTTGTCGACGCATCCCAAGGGGTGGAGGCGCAGTCTGTTGCCAACTGCAACACAGCCGTTGATCAAGGCCTCGAAGTTATCCCCGTCCTCAATAAGATTGACCTTCCGGCCGCAGATCCGGACCGTGTCGCTCAGGAAATCGAAGACATTATTGGTATTGACGCATCTGAGGCACTGCATATCAGTGCCAAAACAGGTCACGGCATATCGGCCCTGCTCGAGCAGTTAATCCAACGAGTCCCGCCACCCAAAGGCGATCCCGATGCGCCCTTAAAGGCGTTAATAGTTGATTCTTGGTTCGATAATTATCTAGGGGTCGTTTCACTGGTTCGAATTGTCGATGGTGTCTTGGAAGCCGGAGCTCGGATCCAAATGATGTCGATTGGGCGCGTAGTCGGGGCCGATCAAGTGGGTATATTTACCCCGAAACGCATGCGCAAAGACCGGCTAAGCGCCGGCGAAGTCGGATTCCTCGTTGCTGGGGTCAAGGAGATCGACGGTGCACCTGTTGGTGACACGGTGACGTCGGCGCAAGATCCGGCTGAAGAACCCTTGCCTGGATTTCAACAATCTAAACCGAATGTTTTTGCTGGTTTGTACCCAATCGATTCTGCTGATTACGAATCGTTTCGCGAAGC
>CAWLAW010000146.1:0-7080 GCA_963854885.1 Gammaproteobacteria bacterium
AGAACCTTACTCGACGCCTGCGGTTACGGATTACAATTACTCTATGACGCTAACAGCGGTAACGAAATCGAACCGGATTGTCATTATCGATACCTTGTCGATGAAGGGCCGGTAATTGCGAATGATGATGAGCATGGGCTCATAGTTAGCGGCCAAACGTTGCTCGCGATCGCAGGGCGAAGTGAGTTCGATTCAAGGGCCCAAATGGAGTCGAAAAAATTAATGCGCTTTGTGTTGCAGCACTATATTGGCACACGCCCACTTGCATCGCGTTCGTTGTTCAGGAAATCCGAATCGAATGATTCGGCTTCAAACTCCGAGACACAACCCAGTACTGAATAAGTAATCCACGCCACCGGCAGCCTGGACGATTCTAAATCTTCGTCGGCTGGTATCGCAATCCAAGCGTTGGGGTTAAACTACGCGACCGTTAAATACAACGTAATTTAGCCGGCAAGTTCGGAGAAAATTTGCAATGCAGTTAGGCGTAAACGTCGATCACATCGCGACTATTCGGCAAGCACGCGGCACGGTATACCCTGATCCCGTGGAGGCAAGTTTTGTCGCTGTCGCGGCGGGTGCGGACGGCATCACTGTGCATCTTCGCGAAGATCGGCGACACATCCAGGAGCACGATGTCCGTGTGCTACGCGAGACCCTTACCGTGCCCCTCAATTTAGAGATGGCTGCGACGCAAAACATGTTGAAATTCGCACTCCAAGTGCAACCGGAGAAATGCTGTATCGTCCCTGAGAAGCGTGAAGAACTAACCACAGAAGGTGGACTTGATGTTTGCGCTGGTTCGGGCGCACTGGCCGATACTTGTGCCGAGTTGTCCGAGCGGGGCATTGAGGTGTCGTTGTTTATCGATCCTGATCAAAATCAAATTGAAGCCGCGGCCGCGCTGGGTGTGCCTGTTATAGAGCTTCACACCGGGTCTTATGCCCTCGCCACCGATGGCCGCCAACAAGATCGTGAGTTCAAGCAACTCGAAATCGCTACCGATCTCGCGATTCAGGCCGGCTTGCAGGTCAATGCTGGTCATGGTCTTAATTTCGAAAATGTTTCGCGAATCGTCTCGATTTCGCGCCTTACTGAGTTGAACATTGGCCATTCGATCATCGCGCAAGCGCTGTTCGACGGACTTACGGCGACGGTGAAGGAAATGAAACGGCTCATTCAAAGGGCGGCACTATGATCTACGGCATTGGCGTCGACATTGTCGAAGTCGTTCGAATCGAACGTGCGTACGCTAGGTGGGGGCAACGTTTTGCGGACAAAATACTAGGCCCTAAAGAGCTAATGTACTTTGAAAAATCAAAAAAACCAGTGCGCTTTTTGGCCATGAGGTTCGCCGCAAAAGAAGCTGCCTCGAAAGCGCTTGGCACCGGCTTTAAGCAAGGTGTTTCGCCTCGTCAAATTGAAGTGCAGCATCATGCGTCGGGTAAGCCGTCTTTGGTCTTCTCGGGCAATGTGGCATTACTGATTGAACGCGAACGTATCGGCGCAAGTTTCGTTACGATGGCGGACGAGAGAGATTACGCAATTGCCCACGCTATTCTGGAATTGCAGGACGGCATCAGATGAGCCGTGCTGTATCGGAAATTGGCAAACGTCGGACGTTTGCCATCATCTCCCACCCGGATGCTGGAAAAACCACCATCACGGAAAAACTGTTGTTGTTAGGCGGCGCAATAAATACCGCGGGAACCGTGAAGGCGCGTAAGAGCCAACGCCACGCGACCTCCGATTGGATGGAAATTGAGCAGCAACGGGGGATATCGGTCACCTCTTCGGTAATGCAATTTGAATACGGCGATTGCGTCATCAATCTTTTAGATACCCCAGGCCACGAGGATTTCTCCGAGGACACGTATCGAACCCTAACCGCAGTGGATTCCGCATTAATGGTCATTGACGCGGCGAAAGGCGTAGAAGATCGGACGATTAAATTGCTCGAAATTTGCCGGCTACGCAAGACGCCGGTAATCACATTAATTAACAAGATGGATCGGTATGCTCGCGAGTCGTTGGACTTAATTGATGAAATAGAACGCATATTGGCTATTGATTGCGCACCGATCACGTGGCCTCTCGGTTCCGGACAACACTTTGGCGGAACGTATCATTTAGAAGATGACCGCCTAATTCCATTTCATCGCGAGAATTCGTCATCTAAATTAACCAAAGAAGACGCCGGCTATCGCCGCGATGATGCGCAAGCGGTAGAACATTTCGGCACGACCAGCCTCGCAACATTGAATGACGAGATCGAACTGATTCAAGGGGCGGGTACAGGGTTTGACGTCGACGCTTACCTAGAGGGGCGACAAACCCCGGTATTTTTCGGCTCTGCGCTGCGTAGTTTTGGGATCCGGGAGCTACTCGATTTTTTCGTTAGAATCGCGCCGCCACCGCAAGCGCGAGAAACCGATGCGGGCATCATCAGTGCACAAAGCGAGAGCTTTAGCGGGTTTGTTTTCAAGATCCAAGCCAATATGGATCCTCAACATCGTGATCGCATCGCATTCCTTCGAATCTGCTCCGGAAAATTTGAGCAAGGCATGAAGCTACACCATGTGAGGACTGGACGGGATATGCCGGTCGCAAATGCGTTGACGTTTATGGCACGTGGCCGTGAACATGCGACGAGCGCGTGGGCTGGCGACATTATTGGAATTCATAATCACGGTACGGTGCAAATTGGCGACACGTTTACCGTCGGAGAATCGTTAACCTTCGAGGGCGTTCCTAGTTTTGCGCCGGAATTATTTCGACGAGTTCGTTCGAAGGACCCACTACGTGGTAAAGCCTTATTGAAAGGCTTAACGGAACTAGGAGAGGAGGGTGCCGCACAGGTTTTTCGCCTAACACACAAGAACGAACTCGTTATCGGCGCGATCGGGGTGTTGCAGTTTGATGTTGTTAGTTGGCGGCTCAAGCATGAGTACAATGTGGACTGTGTTTTCGAACCTGCTCCCTACCAAACCGCCCGTTGGGTGTCTTCGGAAGACTCAGCACTAATCGATAAATTTCGCCGACAACTCGCGGACAACGTTGCCCTGGACGGTGGAAATTTCTTTGCGTACATGGCGCCGAGCTCGGTTAATCTCCAACTCACAGAAGAGCGCTGGCCGGACATCGCGTTTCACAAAACACGCGAACTAAGCGCCGCGACACCGCTTGCAAAAGCTACTTAAAAATTCCGCCGGTGTGTTTCCCCCTGCCATCGATATTCTGACGAGACTTAACTGTCATCGTTATCAAACATCGACGGTTGGACGGGTCCATCCGTACGAGGCTGTTCTCGGGGCTTTTCAGATGGTAATGGCGGGCTCGGATTGTTCGCTTCGCTTGTACCGTCAGATTGAGGCGTCGATTTGACAGGTTCCTGTTGAACATTGCCGTCACTCGGGGACTCGCTCGCTCGTACAGTTACTGGGCTAGATGCCACGGTACTTGCGAGCGCGGCGGTAGTCTGAACTTTGTTGTAGTTAATTTCCGTTGTGGAATTTTGATCGACCGTTTCGGCAGCGCTTAAATCGGGTGACTGACTCGGCGCGGTATTCGGATCCTGGTGTGGCGCTGAATCTGACGAAGTTCCTCGATCAGACACTGCATTGTCTGACTGCGGCGGGCTGTTCCGTTCTGCCTCAACGTTGCCGTTGTCAGATTTTTTATCCTTATTTGTCCCTTGCGTCCTACGATTTTGGTTGGGGTTTTGATTGGAATTGTTATTCCCGTCACCGCTAGATTCGTTGCTTCGATTATCTCTACGCTGACTGCGTTGCCGTCCGCGTCCTTCTCCCGAGCGATTCAAACTATTATTTCGATTCTGCTGCGAAGAACCGGACCGGGACTCCGATTTCGACTGTCCGCCAGCGCCTTGCTGACGATCGCCGGTCGGAGAATTTCTTCGACCTCGGTTGTTATTAGTACCGGGCCGGCGATTTCCGTCGCGCGCGGTCGATTTGCGCGCTCGATTGTTTTTGCTCTCTTTCTCGGGTTCGGGCGCAGCTGAAAATATGCTAAGTAAGCGGCTCAATAAGCCGGGTTTTCTCTGTGAATTCGATTTGCTCTGCGGTTTTGGGGCGCTACGACTAAGTTCTTTCACAACGGGTTGTTCCGCAGCCGGCGTTTCGCGATTGCGGTGATCAAGTGCCGGACTTTCGATGTCTTTGAGTAAATCGTAGCTATCACCTAACACCACTTTGGATACGTCCTGACCTTTTACCCGTTCGATGTCGTAATGCGGGGTTTCCAAATTTTGATTTGGAATAATTAAAACAGTGACATTCTTTCGTTCTTCGATGCGACCGATATCTTGGCGTTTTTCATTGGTCAAATAAGTGGCAACGTCAATCGGTACTTGAGCCGCAATTTTCGCGGTTGAGTCCTTCATCGACTCTTCTTCAATGATGCGTAATACGGCCAATGCGGTTGATTGTGTGTTGCGAATCGCGCCAACACCTTCGCACCTAGGGCAGAGCTCGTGCGACGATTCGGAAAGTGCGGGTCTAATACGTTGGCGTGACATTTCGAGCAAACCGAATTTCGAAATTTTTCCAATCTGGACTCGTGCTCGATCCACTTTCACCGCATCGCGAAGTCGATTCTCAACGGCTCGCTGATTTTTAGATGCGAGCATGTCGATATAATCGATCACAATCAGTCCGCCAAGATCTCGGATGCGCAGCTGCGTTGCGATTTCGTCTGCCGCTTCGAGGTTTGTCTGCGTCGCGGTCTCTTCGATATCGCTGCCTTTAGTCGCTTTCGACGAGTTTATATCAATAGTTATGAGTGCCTCGGTAGGCTCAATAACGATCGAGCCCCCGCTCGGCAATCTTACCGTTCGACTAAACGCACTTTGAATTTGGTTTTCGATCTGGTAGCGCGTAAAAAGCGGAACGCTGTCTTCGTAGAGCTTGAGCCTGTCCAGATTTTGCGGCATGACCTGTTCCATGAAATCGTGAGCACTGTCATAGAGAGTCTTGTCGTCAACTAAAATTTCCGCAACGTCACCACGTAAGTAATCCCGAATCGCGCGAATTATGACGTTTTGGTCTTGGAAGATTAAGTATGGCGCTTTACGATCGATCGCCGCATCGTCAATTGCTTCACGTAATTGAAGGAGGTAATCGAGATCCCACTGGAGCTCTTCGGAAGATTTCCCGATACCGGCGGTGCGTAATATCAACCCGAGATCTTCTGGGATATCCAACGCCGCCATCGCTTCGCGCGCTTCGTCTCGATCGGACCCCTCAATTTGGCGGGATACGCCACCGGCGCGCGGGTTATCCGGCATTGCAACGAGGTATCGGCCGGCGAGCGAGATGAAGGTTGTCAGCGCCGCACCTTTATTGCCGCGCTCCTCTTTCTCAATCTGAACGACAATTTCTTGCCCTTCCTGGAGAACTTCTTTTATGTTGATCCGGTTACCGCTTTTCGGTTGTTCCTTGAATAGCGATCGGGAAACTTCTTTGAGCGGCAAAAAGCCGTGACGCTCCGCCCCATAGTCAACAAATGCAGCCTCGAGACTAGGCTCTATGCGCATAATGCGGGCTTTATAGATATTAGATTTTTTCTGTTCGTGGCCGGTGGCCTCGATATCTAGATCGTAGAGACGTTGCCCATCAACCAGCGCAACACGCAACTCTTCCGCCTGAGTAGCGTTTATCAACATTCTTTTCATTAAAAATTCCTAATATTGCGCCGGGCTCATCATCCGTCTTGCACCGCGATTCGGTCCACTAAGACAGCGTTCGTTACTCTGACGAAGCCCATTTTGGCGTCTAAATGCGAGTGCTGAGCTGTTCAAAGCTCAGCACTCGCGTAATATAAAATCACTCTGTAATGTGCGTCTGTCCACCAGGCCGTTAACGGTTTCGTTCGAGCAGGGTGTTTAGCCCTGGTTATCCATTCGGAGGATACGTAAAGGCCGACCGTCGAAAAGCGTTGTCGAAACGCTCAAACTACCCGTAGAATCCCGGCCATCATCGGCAAGCGACAGTTTGTTACAGTACTGTCGCTTACTTCGCTAACTGCCTGGCGCTACTGCATTATTCTTCTTACCGAAGGGTTTGCACAGACGCCAACGGAATATAGCAGTGTTCACTAACTGCAGCAATCGACCAGAAACCGCTAAGCTTGTCGTTATGGCGAAATCCCCCGCAAGAATATTACTGGTAAGTTCCGACCAGAACGGGCGGCGGCTTGATAATTTTCTCACTAGCGCGTTGGATAATCCTCCGAAATCATTCGTTTATCGAATAATTCGGCGCGGCGAAGTGCGTGTCAACGGGGGCCGGGCCCGACCTGACAGAAAGCTCGTCACGGCGGATCGAATACGTATTCCACCACTTTTAGAATCGCCCTCAGAGGAATTGCTAATCGGCCGCGAGGTTCTCGAGAAGATAAGCCAAGCCATTGTTTTTGAAGATGACTCAATGCTCGTTCTTAACAAACCGGCGGGATTCGCCGTGCACGCAGGGAGCGGGCTACGCTATGGTGTGATCGACGCTGTGCGTCGATTGAGACCCGATAACCCGGACATCGAACTCGTCCACCGAATCGATCGAGATACTTCTGGTTGCTTACTGATCGCGAAGAACTATCCGAGCTTGAGAGCGCTGCAACGTCAACTCGGTAGCCCGGAAACGCAGAAATGCTATCTCGCATTGCTGGGCGGCCGATTATCGTCCGCGACGACAAAAGTCGAATTAAAACTAGCCACGATTCAGCGCAACGGCGAAAAACGAACTGTCGTTGACGAGGCTGGTAAAACCGCATTCACTGAATTTCGCGTACTGCGGTATGTGGCGGGCATGTCTTACGTCGAAGCACGAATTACGACAGGTCGCACACATCAAATCCGCGTGCATGCGGCAGCGATCGGGCATCCTGTCGCCGGCGATAAGAAATACGCGGATCAAGATTTTATTGCCGAAACGAAAAACTTGGGCCTAAATCGCATGTTCTTACACGCCAAGTCACTAACGCTCGCACAAACCCAGGGCACCGCGCCTCAGACAATTTGCGCTCCACTACCCACACAGCTGAATCAGTTTCTAAGCGACGATC
>CAWLAW010000147.1:0-6955 GCA_963854885.1 Gammaproteobacteria bacterium
TGCCTGGACGTTTTCTACCGGCGTATTGCGCGGCCATGAAGGCGGCCCGCTGGTACTTCCCGCTGCGGCGACCGGATTGCCGCACGATACGCTATACATTCACGCCGCGTTTCCGAACAACACGTTCGCGATTAACCTCGAAACGCTCGAAATTGTTTGGGAATACGTGCCGATTCAGGATTATGACGAAACGGTCCCGGTGATGTGCTGCGATACGGTAAATCGCGGGCTCGGCTACGGTGAGGGGAAAATTCTCCTACAACAAGCGGACACGACTTTAGTTGCACTTGACGCAAAAACTGGCGAGCTGATTTGGTCGGTGAAGAATGGCGATCCGAAGCTGGGACAAACGAACACAAATGCACCCCATGTGATGAAGGACAAAGTTATCACTGGAATGTCAGGTGCGGAATTTGGCGTTCGATGCTGGATTAACGCTTACAATTTGAGCGACGGCAAACGCGTATGGCGAGCCTACAGTATGGGGCCGGACACAGACATGCTGATCGACCCGGAAAAAACGACCTCTCTCGGACAACCCGTTGGCGTGGACTCGTCGCTGAAAACGTGGAAAGGCGATCAGTGGAAAATTGGTGGGGGCTCGACCTGGGGTTGGTGGCCTTACGATAAGGAACGCAATGCGCTGTATTACGGGACGGGTAACCCGTCCACTTGGAATCCGGTCGTGCGCCCGGGTGATAACAAATGGTCACAGTCGATTTTTTCCCGGGACGTGGACACTGGAGTCGCGCATTGGGTCTATCAAATGACGCCGCACGATGAGTGGGACTACGATGGCGTTAATGAAATGATCCTCGCGGATATCACCGTGAAAGGGAAAGACACCAAGGCGTTAGTCCACTTCGATCGAAACGGCTTTGCCTATACCCTAGACCGAACCAATGGTGAATTGCTTGTCGCAGAGAAGTTTGATCCGGCGGTGAACTGGGCGACGCACGTCGATATGAAGACCGGGCGCCCGCAGGTTGTTGCTAAGTACAGTACCCATTCCAATGGGGAGGACGTCAATTCAACTAACATCTGCCCTGCCGCACTGGGGACAAAGGACCAGCAACCTGCCGCCTTCAGTCCGCGGACGGGTTTATTCTACGTACCAACGAACCATGTCTGCATGAATTATGAGCCGGTTAGCGGCGGCGAATATGTCGCCGGTCAGCCATATATCGACGCGGTATTGAGCATGTTTCCGGCCGGCCGAGTGTCGCCGGGTACGGAGTTCGGGAATAACGCTGAAAATAATAACCTAGGTAACTTCATTGCATGGGATGCTGATAAAGGACAAATCGTTTGGTCGATACCCGAGCGGTTCTCCGTGTGGAGTGGGGCATTAGCCACTGCCGGCGATGTTGTTTTTTATGGGACTTTGGACGGCTATCTAAAGGCCATAGACGCAAAAACTGGCAAGTTACTGTGGCGATTTAAAACACCTTCCGGGATCGTCGGAAATGTGAACACCTGGGGACATGAGGGCAAACAATACGTTGGCGTCTTATCAGGAGTCGGGGGCTGGGCTGGCATCGGCATGGCGGCCGGTTTAATCAACGACACTGATGGGCTAGGCGCAGTTGGTGGGTATAAAGATTTGAGTAAGTACACTCGCCTGGGCGGCGTATTGAGCGTATTTAGCCTACCGTAAACGCCGCTTCCACTATTATCAAGCGTAGCCCGGTGTTTCGTTGGATACAGCCGGGCTTTTCCTTTCTAGCCACTAATTTCTCGCGATCAGCGACCTAAATTCACCTTGTGAACTGGTCGCCCAGGGCGGTCGATGTCGAGACAGATTCGGCTGGCCGGATCCCAGAGCTGGATTAAAATCGAAGGCAACGGTAATCGTAACAGTCGGCTACCGAGTAGCCGGTATCTCGATTATTCAGCCGGCGTTCATCGCGCCAACTATAGGGTTAGGATACGCAAATGCGAGCGCCAATTAACAACGGTCAATCCGCATCGAGCGTTCCCTCACAAAGAACGGACTAGAATTGGAGAATTAACCATGCGACTGCGAACTGTAATCCGACTATTTGCCGTATTAGGCTTGGCAATTGCTGCGGATAACGCGGCAGCGCAACGATTAGAAGTTAAAGGCGTCGTGACACAGTGGCGGCCACTTGTGTTGTTTGCCCAACCGGGTGATACGGTCACGTTCGTTGGAATGAGCGGGCACGATAGCGCCTCAATCGAAGGTATGATCCCGGCCGGCGCACAATCCTGGAAATCTAAACTCGGTGAAGAAGCCTTCACCATTACAGTAGAAAAGAAAGGTGTTTACATCTACAAATGCACGCCGCATATGTCGAGCGGTATGGTTGGATCGATCGTTGTTGGTGATGGGGAGCCGCATAATCTCGCTAGCATTGAGGAATCTCTCCCGGACGTAAAAATTGGGCGGAATATGGTGAATCGCACTTTAAAGAAAACTAAGAAGGCACTCGCCGCACGTGCAGGCCAATAAAGATCCACGCAATTTTGTCGGGAAGAATCACGAATACGCGATAAAGCTCTATGCTATGCAGATGCGAAAGAGCTTAATTACCAATCATCGAATTGTCGGGCGCTCGGTTAATTATCAAGCTCCCTTTCTGACCCTCGCCGCTCGCTGGTTCTCTAGCGTCTTTTTCATATTCGTTGTTTTTTCCGTCGACGCTGCAGAAAGAGAATACCTCAAGGTCTGTGCACCACCTGGCAATTTGCCGATGTCGGATAGGTCCGGGCATGGTTACGAGAATAGAATCGCCGAGTTGTTCGCCAAAGATCTTGGTTTGAAATTAACTTACGAATGGTTTCCGCAGCGGCTCGGTTTTATCCGTAATACACTGCGATTCGATAACACGCCGGACGGTCAATTCAAATGTGACATCGTCATGGGGGTTATTGATAATTTTGAGATGGCAGCGACGACCGATCCTTATCTGCATTCAAGTTGGGCTTTAGTGTATGTACGCGGCCGTGGACTGGACTTTATAAAGACTCAGGATGATTTGAAAGAACTGTCGCCCGAGCGGAAATCGCGAATTCGCGTTGGTGTATGGGACAAAGGACCAGCGCCGAAATGGTTTTACCACCGCGGTCTTATGGAAAATTCGACGCCTTACCAAATTATGTCCGGAGATATCGAGAGAAACGCTGGGCAAATAATTGCACAAGATCTCGTTGAAGACAAAATTAATTTGACTATGGTGTGGGGACCCATCGCAGGTTATTACGCAAAATTAATTACTGCGCACGACGTTGTCGTGATCCCGATGCGCAACGAACTGAGAGTGAAATTTAATTTTCAGATAGCGATGGCAGTCCGCCACGGCGAAGACCAGTGGAAATCGGAAATTAACCAATTGATAAAGTCGAACAGCGCGAAAATAAGGAGGATTTTGGACGACTACGGCGTACCTCAACTTAAATTGGTCACTAGCGAGAACCGTAATGACTGATTGTAAAATCGCTTGTACCGTGCGGCGAAGCGTGACCCGGATCCTCCTTTTAATGTTCGCTTTGTCTCATACGCAATTGGGCGCGAGTGAGTTTTCGGACGCGGAAACAGCGCTTTGGCTTACCGATCAACTGAATACCGTCCACGAACCAATGGTCTTTACCTACAAATTTGAGAGAAACGGATCGTACGACGCAGACTTCCAGGACACCGTGCGATTTATCGTCACTAAAGTTAAAGAGGATGGAATGAAATCAGCGTCTGTCGAGTTCTTTACGGGGGTGCGCCGCGTTGACGTCCCACCTGTGGAAAGCACTAATGTTAACCCGATTCTGAAGATTTACTTGCAGGGCGACGTTTACGAAATGAATCGGCTGACCGACGCGGACGGTAATTCGAGAGAAAGATGGCGGTATTTTCAGCGAAAGATAAAACTGGCGATGGCCGAATCCGCAAGCGTAGAAAAAACCTCGATCCGCTATGAAGGCAGCGACTACCGGGCACAAATTATTTCGTTTGTCCCGTTCGTCGGTGATAAAAAGCTTAATGATTCTGCGCAACGTCCCGCAGAAATGCGTGCGCTATATCAGGGGTTGGCGAATAAATCGTATCGGGTTGTGGTTTCGGAAGAGTTGCCGGGGTTTCTATTTAGAATCGAAACGATCGTCCCAGGCTATGGTCAGGGTGATCCACCGTTAATCCACGAGACGTTGCAGCTGATCGAAACGTCGCGACCTTAGTTGCACAGGGTTCTTTTCGAAGCACTAGCCGTATCGTTGCTGCACATTGTTTTCATTACTAATCGAAGGACTTAGCCGTACACCACCTAAAACGGTCGAGCCACGTGATCTTTCGCCGGCTTAGTGCTGCTCACTCGATAGCTTTGCATGACGCTATCAATTGCTCTCGTCATCGGGTCGTGTCCAAACAGTCGCATGACCAAACCAGTTGGCATGATCACGCAAAAAAACACGATCCCAAGAACGATAGGAGTTGTAATTTTGCCGATGAGCAACCCGAACTTCATCCAATAATGATAGACAGGGTTTAAACTTGCCGGTGCGGCGAGTCCCCAAACGCTAAGAGTTCCACCTAGTATCCACGGCCACAGCGGATAAGAAAATCCAAAAACCCAAGGGAATGCTAAACCAAACAAAACGGCTATAATTCCGCCTGTGACGAGTCCGAAATCACGCAAGCCTCGATCGTCTAGTTCAGGGATTTCGTGCATTCAATAATGTTCCTTAGTCGAGTTCAAATTCCTGCTGCCAAGAATCATCACGATCCCAGGCAGGCTGATCCTTCTTTGCCAGTAGGAAGCCTTCGATTACAAGATAGTCCATTTCAGTGCGCATAAAGCACCGATAAGCGTCTTCCGGTTTGCAGACGATGGGTTCGCCGCGCACATTGAATGATGTATTAACGACCATTGGGCAGCCGCTGGTCCGTTCAAAACTTTCTATTAAACTGTGGAATCGAGGATTGGTTTGTGCATCGACGGTCTGCACACGTGCGGAATAGTCAACATGCGTGATTGCCGGAATTTCGGAGCGCGGGACATTAAGCTTTTCGATGCCAAATAGTCGCTCTTGGTCGTCCGTCATTTGGGTGCGGCGGCTTTCGCAGACTGGTGCAACGATCAGCATGTACGGACTCTTATGCTCTAGTTCGAAATATTCTGACGCGCGCTCGGCCAAAATTGACGGTGCGAAAGGTCGAAATGATTCTCGGTATTTTATTTTGAGGTTCATGACAGATTGCATCGCGGGACTTCGCGGGTCGCCAATGATTGAACGGCCGCCGAGAGCTCGAGGACCATACTCCATCCGACCTTGAAACCATCCAACGACACTTTCATTCGATAACAGCGCAGCGACTCGTGGCATCAATTGTTCGTCGTCCAGTTTTTCATATGATGCGTTCACCGAGTCAAGGTAGTTTGCTATGTCGTGATCGGAGTATTGGGGACCTAAGTATGACCCAGCCATCGCGTCACCGGGCCCTACGGCGCGCGGGTTTTCTAAATATTCATACCATATCGATAACGCAGCACCGAGCGCGCCGCCGGCGTCACCAGCTGCTGGTTGTATCCAGATATCTTCAAACGGCCCTTCGCGAAGCAGGCGCCCGTTTGCTACGCAATTCAGAGCGACGCCACCTGCTAGGCACAAGTATTTTGCGTCGGTGTCTTTGTGAACGCTGCGTGCAAGCTTCAGCACGACTTCCTCCGTTACTGCTTGGATTGAACTTGCAAGATCCATTTCTCGCTGTGTGACCGGGGACTCCGGTTGACGCGGTTTGCCGCCGAACAATTCGTCGAATCGACTGTTCGTCATGGTCAAGCCGTTAGCATAATTAAAGTAGCCCATGTCCATGCGAAAACTACCGTCCTCTTTTAGCGACAAGAGTTTTTCGAGGATTAAGTCCTTGTATACCGGTGTGCCATAGGGGGCGAGGCCCATCAGTTTGTATTCGCCTGAATTGACTTTAAATCCAGCGAAATAAGTAAATGCGGAATAGAGCAAACCGAGGGAGTGCGGGAAATTTATTTCCCACAACGGGGTAAGGGAATTCTTGTCGCCAAGCCACGCAGATGTCGTCGCCCATTCGCCGACGCCATCCATACACAGTACCGCGGCCTTGTCGTACGGGCTGGGAAAGTATGCTGACGACGCGTGAGATTGGTGATGCTGGGTGAATAATAATGGCGGCAGGCTTTTTGTCGTACAGTTAGCGATAGCCGCTAACTCTTTCTTTAGTAGGTCCTTTAAAAATAACTTTTCCTTTAACCACACGGGCATCGCGGCTAAAAAAGATCGGAACCCCTGCGGGGCGTAGGACAAATATGTTTCGAGCAGCCGTTCGAATTTTATTAAAGGTTTATCATAAAAGACGATGTAATCGACCTCGGAAAGCTGAATGTCAGCCACCTCAAGGCAATAATTTATTGCGTTGATAGGAAACCGTGAATCTTGTTTTTTGCGCGAAAAGCGTTCTTCCTGAGCGGCGCCCACAATTGCCCCGTCGCGTACGATTGCGGCTGCACTATCGTGGTAGTAAGCAGAGATACCTAGAATATTCATCGCGCGATTTTACCCTAAACTTCGCCATAAATTGTTAGGTCTGCTGAAGATAGATAAAATGTGACTTGAGCGAATTAAATAACGCTTGCAGGCCATCGAATACCGGTGAATCTGACAATCCTGCCGGGCTGCCCGTGTCACGCCGTCGCGTGTGCGAGCGCCGACACCCGCACTGCGCAAAATTTAAACTCCGGTATTTTCCCGTACGGGTCGAGATCTTCGACCGTGAGTAGATTTGCCGCGGCCTCGACGTAGCAAAATGCCATGAACACCGAACCGCGCTGTAAGCCGGTATCCGGACGCACCCGGGCTTCAAGGTGGCCACGGCGCGATTCTAATCGAGCGAATGCACCGTTTCTTATGCCGTGATCGTGCATATCATCCGGATGTATCGATACAACCGGTTCGGGTTCGAGGGCGTTTA
>CAWLAW010000148.1:0-6954 GCA_963854885.1 Gammaproteobacteria bacterium
AATTAGCTCATGCCCTTTTTCAGTGGCGTATTCGCTGTCTTCGTGGCAAAACATCCAATTCGCGATCGCAACTTGATTATTAACGAACGCGCCGACTGGTTCGCACGATGCGATTCGTTGTCGGTATTCAGCGATCCTTGGCGTAACTCGTTCTACGTCGGCAATACTCAAAATGATCGCCCCCATGCCTCGGTCCGCGGCATCGAGCTCGGTTCCCGGTGCGGTGACTGCGACCCATAATGGCGGGTGCGGTTCCTGCACAGGTTTCGGAAGAATGCATCGCTCCGGCATGCTGAAATAAGTTCCTTGATGGGAGAATCGCTCTTCGGTCCACATTTTCGGTATCACCCGGCAGAATTCGTCCCACGTCCTTTTCGTTTCATCGACGTTCGCTTCAAACCCGCCAAGTTCATTCCAAGTCGATGATCGGCCGGTGCCGAACTCGACTCGGCCATTCGACAGCATATCGAGAAATGCAGCTTTTTCTGCCCAACGTATCGGCGAGTGCATTGCCGGCACACAAGTGCCTATCCCGAAACCGAGTCGTATGTGTTGCGTCTCTCTAGCCAGCGCCGCTAGAAACATATCCGGGCAACTGGAGTGACTATATTCTTCGAGGAAATGATGCTCAACGCACCATGCACTCGCGAATCCCAACTCGTCGGCGAGTACCGTTTGCTCGATCGCATTTTCATAAACCATTCGTTGGTTTTCTGTACTAAACGGGCGCGGCGTCGATAATTCGAAAAACAGACCGAATTTCATGGCTCAGATGCTCCTGGGAATCAGCGCCACATTCTAACGTTCTCGGGATGCAACGGAAACTAGGCCGCACATTTTCGTCCAGCTGCGAATATTATTGACGTTACATGCTAAATTGCGCCGCCTGGCCAAGAATTAAAACATTCACAATGAAAATTGAAGAAAATACCGTGGTCTCGTTTCATTACACGCTCAGTGAAGTCGGCGGCGATCAACTCGAAGCTTCGGAACGCGCTCACCCAATGACCTACTTAGTCGGTCATGGCAATGTATTGGCCGGGCTGGAGCGTGCTATGAATGGCAAGCAAGTTGGTGATAAGTTTCAGGTGACATTAAGCCCCGCAGAAGCCTACGGTGTGCGCGAGGAAAACGCCGAACAAAGAATTGCTATCAAACATGTCCTGACTCAAGGCGAAAAGAAACCGGTCCTGCGCCGCGGCATGGCGGTAAAAATAAATACGGAGAAAGGCCCGCGCGATGTGCGCATTTTGAAAGTGGGGAAATTCAACATTGATGTCGATACAAATCACCCGTTGGCGGGGTTGAGTTTAAGTTTCGATATTGAGATCGCCGAAATCCGCGCGGCTAGTATCGAGGAAATCAGCCATCGACATGTGCATGGTCCGGGCGGTCACGCACACTAGAACGCCTCGCGCAGTTAAACTAACGTGGTCCTTCTACGACTTGTGGCTGTCGCCACGGATCACGTTGTTGCGGGCGTAGGACCATGCTTAAGCAGCCGACAATAACCAGCCCGCCACCTAGAATAGAAATTAGGTCGGGTAGCTCGCGCCAGAATAGCCACCCAACGATACCGCCGAATACGACAGTGAAGTAACTAAATGGCGCGACTTGTGCCGCACGGTTATGGGTGAACGCATAAGTCATCAACATTTGTCCTGCGCTTGCAAAGATCGCCGCCACGGCCATCCATGCAACCGCCTGGAGCGAGGGCGTTTGCCAGAGCCAAAATAGCGGGACTGCGCTTAGAACCGAGGAGTACACACCGAAATAGAACACCGTCCGTAGAACCGGCTCGGTATCCGCCATTTGTCGAATCATTATTTTCGCTAACGCAATAAACACCCCCGCGAACGCACCAACTGTGGCGCTAAATTGGAATAATTGCGTGCCCGGCTTCAACAGCAACAGGACGCCGCAAAAACCGATGACCAAGGCGAGTATCGAGCGTCGGTCGAGATGCTCGCCGAGCATGAATATCGCAAACAATCCAATAAACAATGGAGAACTCGCATTCAATAATATCGCTTCCGCCAGGCCGATTTCACTTACAGCAAAGTAAAAACATGACAGCGCAGCGATACTCATCAAAGCCCGAAGGAAGTGAATTTTAGTTCTAGTCGTGCGTAGAAATTCTCCGCCACGCGCAAGTGCAAACGGAGCGATGATTATCAAACCAAATATCGAACGAAGAAAGACGAGTACCTGAGAACTCGCGTCGACCGAAGCGAGTTTTACCATCGTCGCCATACAGGCAAAACAACACGCCGCGCCAAATGCGGGCAGCGCGCCGTGCACAATATAACGGCGTTCCATTTAGCCAGCAGCCTCCGCGCAGCGTCGGTGATGAAAAAAACGACCACGTTTGGACGTGATTGAGTTGAGACAATCAGCAACGACATAATCGTCACCAACGCTTCTCGTTAGCGTCGCAGTTTAGTGTTTTAGACTGTCTTTCTGCGAGTACATTGCACCGCTTAGTTCGCCGAAGAAATCGGGAATTTGCGGATGGCGGACGGGTTCTCCAGAATTGTCTTCTAGCAAATTTTGTTCCGAAACATATGCTTCGTAAGTCGTTTCATCGTTTTCGGCGAGCAAATGATAAAACGGCTGGTCTTTTCGAGGACGGACGTCCTCCGGAATCGACAACCACCATTCTTCGGTATTGTTGAATGTCGGATCGACATCGAAAATTACGCCGCGAAACGGAAAAAGTCTGTGGCGCACGACTTGCCCGATTGAAAATTTGGCGTTGCGGTTTATTGAGACCATGATTTCGAAATATTCATCTGCACAGCTTATGACTTCAGTTATGATAATCCTATTCTGATCACAAATGATCGGTAAAATTCGTCATATTCGAATTTCGACAATATTATAGGGACAAATCACTATGTCACAGCCGCTATACACCGTGCGCCAACTCGCCTACGTCGTACGCGACATGGACGCCGCGCTAAAGTATTGGACCGAAGTACTCAATGTCGGCCCATTTTTCCTGCTAGAACATTGCCCGCTGGATAATCAACGCTACCGGGGTAGTCCAGGGAATGTGGACGTTAATATTGCACTCGGTAATAGCGGCGCACTCCAAATTGAATTAATTCAGCAAAATAACGACGCGCCATCAGTTTACAAGGAGTTTCTCGATGCCGGACGCGAGGGTGTACATCATTTCGGCATGATGCCAACGGACTACGCGGCGGCATGCGCGCAATACAAGGCCTTGGGACATGAAGCGGCGTTTGAATGTGACATCGGGGGCGCGGAGCTTGTGTACTTCGATACCGTCGACACGGTCGGACATTTTGTTGAGCTGTGGGAAAACAACGATGTGTTTAAGGGTCTATTCGACCTCGTTGAAGATGCCGCGGTCGGCTGGGACGGTAAAGACCCGGTTCGCCCAAATCCGTTGTAGCGTCAGCTCGGGGGTGCAGTAGTCGGCTGAGACAGCGCGGCGGCGTTCGGTAGAGAGCTTTGAGCATTGATGCCCTCTATAACGTGGTCTAGCCCATATTCTCTGAGTTGATTATCGATCGTCACGTGATAGGTTCTGATCAAGCTGATGCCGAAGACACCCACATCGTACAATTTCCAGCCCTGCGGTGAGTCGTAAAAACGGTAGTCGACGGTAACTTCTGCGAATCCCGGTCGCGATACAACTGTCCGCACGATCGCGCGTTTACTATCACGACCTTTAAACTCAGTGGGCATGAAGGAGACCTCGGCGGTCCCAAAATCTGAGAGCCGGCCGGCGAAAACTCGCAAGAGCATCTGAGTTAAGCCGCGGACGAACGCATCGCGCTGCGGATCGGTCGCTTCATTCCAGTGCTTGCCTAAAACGAGACGGCTAGCCAGTCGCATATCGACGTGCGGCGCGATGAGTTGCTCGATGAGTGTCATCGCGTAGCGCGGATCGTTAGAAACACGTTCGTGGTCTTCTACGACACGCGTGCGAAGCGCCTCAATCGTGGTCGCAAGCAGCTCACTCGGATCGACTTGAGTAGCAGCGCACGGCAGCACTCCAAATAACAACGCAAGCGCCAAACAAAGCGCGCCCGCTGTCAGATTCGTCCGTCGTGCAGTTGCCATCAACATAATATTAATTTCGGTACAAGTCGGTCAAAACTAAAGCGGTAAATCCGCTCAGAATGACAATCCCGTCCCTTCACTGAATTGTTTCATGCAAAAATAGTCACGCCACGCAGTAATCTTGCCGTTTTCGATTTCAAATGCACCCGCAACCGGCAACGCAAAAGCTTTTCCCGTCGGTGGGTTAAAGTGATCTAGCCGTTCATTGAGGACCAAATTGCCGCTCGCAGATTGTTTGAGCGTTTCAACCCGTACGGGACCCGTCACTTCGAAAAAACCGCTTAATGTGTCTTTAACGCCTTGTGGCCCGAACACCGGATCGAAAGGCATATTCTGATAAACGCACTTTTCATCGATGTATTGCAACGATTCGTCGACACTGCGATTCAGCGCTGCGCAAAAATTATTCACTACTTCTTCAGGGCTCATGAATTCTCTCCGTGGATTTTGAGATCCCGATTCTAACGTGAATTCCCGTCGGCATCTGCAAATTATCGGACTATTATCAGACGCTGCTGTTGCAGATCCGGAATTAGCCGTCGAATCCATTTATTCTTAGACTTGCTGGGGCGGTTCGCATTCAAATAGACTCACAATTAACCGCACAGTCAGCGCAACGGTTTCCCCAATAATTAGAAGAGGGTCGACGATGAAAGGTACGCTCAGCAAAATGACAACCCGCTTAGAAGAGGTTGTCCAATATGCGCTGCCCGTCGGCGAACAAGCGCTGCCGCTCAATGAGCTAATCGGCAAATCATTATCGCTGAATTTTACCGGCAATATATTTTGCGATTCTTGTGGGCGCAAAACCAATAAAAGTTTCGCACAAGGACATTGCTATCCCTGTATGAAGAAGCTAGCCGCGTGCGATATGTGCATTATGAAACCCGAGACCTGTCACTATCATCTCGGCACTTGTCGAGAGCCGCAATGGGGCGAGACGCATTGCATGATCGACCATATCGTTTACTTGTCGAACACCTCTGGGGTTAAGGTCGGGATAACTCGTGAGTCTCAAGTGCCGACGCGCTGGATGGATCAAGGGGCGACCCAAGCGCTACCCATATTTCGCGTAAGAACGCGGCAAATTTCAGGTCTAATTGAAATCGAACTCGCGAAGCAGATGGCCGATAAAACAAATTGGCGCGCGATGTTGAAAGGCAACAATGAAGATCTAGATTTGCACAGCCTTGCGACACAAGCACTACCCGCGGTTAGCGGCACATTGGACGAACTGAATAATCGCTTCGGCGACGACGCCCACGAACGCTTGCAGGTTGACAGTGTCTCGATAAGTTACCCCGTCACCGAATTTCCGCAAAAAATTAGCTCATTCAATTTCGACAAGAAACCTCTCGTCGAAGGGACTTTAATCGGCATTAAAGGCCAGTATTTAATGTTCGACGCAGGGGTGATAAATGTTCGGAAATTTACCGGTTACGAAATCGAAGTTTCAACTTAGTTTTTGATTCCTAAATGCAATGGACGGCATCCGATCTGACGCACGGTGTCAGATCGGATCCGACGTATCGTCGACAGCGGGCTCTTGAAATCCAAAGGTCCCACATGCGGAATGATGCAAACGAACCGCCCACGCTTCCGATTTTAGGAGCGCGGAATAAGCAGTATATTAAATACGATATACGGCCTACTGGTTGTCATCGAATGTTTGAGGTTTTCGAATTGCGGTCTTTTCCGAAAGTGCCCGTTTTCCGCATTCTTCTGCATTGAAGCCCGAGTGCTCAGACGGCTCCCATCGCCTCCGAGGCTAAACTGCCGAGCATCGCTTTAGAGAAATGTGGCGAGCTGCTTTCTCGCGGCGATATGAACGCCGCAAACACACTTATTCGGTCGCAGCTTACTTGATGACGGACGCACTAATAATTTCGATATTCGCCTTCAGTTGTACGCTGAGCTTGAGCCGCTGAGCATTCCCGAACTACGCAGTGTAAGAATTTTCCTCCAAGTAGCGTTCGGCATCTAAGGCAGCCATACCAGACAACCATACTTTCTCGACTTCCCGGTTGCTGATTAGTTGGGCGTTAATTGTATTAAAGCCCGCAGCCAATCCGTCTAAGGACGCAGACTCCGTTGCACTTCGGTTATTGCGGACTTCAATGGCCTAATATATCAACGTAAGCACCACAGCGATTGCTCCAGTAACTTCAGAGATTCCGATAATAAAATCCAAGTTCATCTTTCATTCCCTAATTAGCAATTCCATAGGGCGGCATATCCGAGACCGTTGGCAGCGTGAACTTCCGATTCTGGCCGTTCGCGCTCATATTCGTTGTTCCGGCGACGGTCCGCTGGGAAGGAAGAGCAGACAGTCAGCTGCTATGTCGCACCGTTTCGATGGATACCTATTCCTCTCTCGCTTGAAAGGTGTTTAGCGCCTTTCGGACCGCTTGCGCGGCTGATTGCCTCGATTCGTCGATTTCGATTGTGCCGATATAGTTTTGAAAATCTTTCTTAAAAGTATTGCGTCTGACTTCCCAAAACGCCCGCACACCTCTAGATTGATACTGACTTTGAAGCCAACTTTCGATTGACGCCCACGAACGGTCACTCAAATTGCCGTCGCAACGTTGATCATATGCGAGTTGGAATTGTCGAAACATCCCCGGTACGAAGAACCCGAATTGAGCCAGCTCCTCGTCACTTAATTTCGTTAGATCTTCAGCGCCCCTAACATAAATATACGGAATACTAGTTGGCGAAAGATCGATTCCGATATCAGCCCACGCAGTTGCGATATCTTTTTCGACACTTAGTTTGGTCGACCGTGTGTTCTGTCGAATTTGAACCGCGAGGTAGACGATTGGAACGACTACGGCGGGGCACCCACGACCTCGCCGA
>CAWLAW010000149.1:0-6935 GCA_963854885.1 Gammaproteobacteria bacterium
CCGATCTACTGCCCCTTAAACACCGGTTTGCGTTTTTCCATAAACGCTTGCCGACCTTCTTTTATGTCCGAACTCGCCGAACAATCCTCGACGAGCGCTCGACACAAATCCAAATCGCGTAAATTCTCATCTTTGAGTAATTCGTTGATTGTTAAGTTCGTCGTGCGTAGCGACAACGGTGCGTTATTCGTCATTGATTCTACATAGGAGGCGACATAGTTATCGAGGTCCGTCCGCGGGACGACCCGATTGACCAAACCCATTTGTCTCGCTTCATCTGTGTCAAAACGTCGCGCAGTGTAGAATATTTCCTTGGCGAAAGACGGGCCGACCAGATCGATCAACACTTTCGTGTTCTCGTGCCCGTAGCCTACGCCAAGTTTAGCCGCAGGAATGCAAAAGCTCGAATCGTCTGAGCAAATACGCAAGTCGCAGGACACCGCGATGCCCATGCCGCCGCCGAAACAGATGCCGCGAATCTTGGCGATTGTTGGGGTTGAGGCGTGCTGAAGGGACTCGTAACCTCGATTTACCGCAATACCGTATTCTTTGATCCGATCGGGGTCGGCGCGCTCACTTTCGAATTTCGAAATGTCGGCACCCGAAACGAATGCGCGCTCGCCCGCGCCCTCTAAGACGACCACCCGCACGTCGTCATCGGCATCGAACATCTCCATGGTATCGGCGAGGTAACCCCACATCGCGAGCGACATGGCATTGTGTTTTTCAGGGTTGTTGAATATCAATCGCCCAAGATGCCCGTCTTTCTCGGCAATGATTTTATCTTCGGCCATTGTGATGTTCCTTACGCTTGATTCATGTTGTGGCGAGTAACCCCGAAGGCCACTTTGCAGTTAAATTCGATATCCGTACGGTAAATACGTTTGCGCATTTATCGATTCGTATGGCTCGATATCGTGCTCTCCGCGCCATTATACGATGGACCCAACCGATATTTCTAAGCCAGTCGCTGGTGCAGTGACATACGGTGCGTCTCGCGCCGAGGACTGACTTACCGCCGGCTCGCTTAGTCGCTTGAATGGAGGCGCCCGGCGTATCGGTACTCGTGCGCAAAAGCGTGGAGATACTCATTCAAATACACGTTTTGTTCGTCGTTTTGATGGCCTCGTTCGATAAGTTCAATCGAATCTGCTCCACGCTCGGAATACATTCGCTGCAAGAAGAACTGCGTGACATCGCGTTTCTCAAGCATTGGTAGGAGAGTTTGCTGATGCGGTCCGGCAACCGACATATCGAATACGTGTCCCGCGAGAATCGTATAGTTGCTAAGCCCAATAACATCTTGCAGCGTGAATAATCGTGGGTTCGCGTCGGGCGGAGTAAACGGCGCGCAATTTGGCGACGGATAAGTCTCATGGTTTGCGATCCATTCGAGATACTGATGTTCGATCCCTAGGCTGATACCGCCATCAAATATAATTTTACGATAGCGTTGCGACGGCCTACCTTCGTCACTTTGCATCGCCTGTGTGCCAACATACACATAACTGCTTGTCGGCTCGCCGTAGTACGGCTCGATATTGAGCAGGCGTCTTTCGTAATAGACATCAAGACCTTCAAATAGATCAAGCGGCCCCAAAGACTCATCGCGGCAAACGTAAAGCGCACCGTGTACGCTACTGCCAGTGGCCGGAACAATATTTGCCACCTTGCCTTCAAACGCATAAGGATGATTAATATTGAAGGCCAAGCGCCAATCTCTTAGCACAGCCGGACGCGAACTGACCGCATCCACACCCTTGCTGCGCATTCCGACGGCGTTTAAATTCGAGCCATAACCAAAATAATGAAACATCGCTGGGGTAATATTAACGCAGTTACGCCTAAGCGTTTAGGATCGAGTAGTTAATTGCACGAGTGATCGTTGACATAACAGGTGTCGCTTCGGATTAACTCTAAATCTGATGTAAAAGTGGACTTGTCAGACGACAAGGCGACGCGCGAACAACCGAAGGCGGAATTATCACGATGGCTATAAAAACAGGCCGCGACTATATTGAGAACTTGCGCGACGACCGAGCCGTGTATGTGAACGGCGATCGAGTTGAAGATGTCACGCAATACGTACCATTCCAAGGCATCATCCGAGAAATCGGTGCTCACTACGACCGCGCCCACGAACCCCAATACCAATCCCGCATGACGTACCGCTCACCACTCGACGATGCTCCGGTAAGTAATTCCTTCCGCTTAACCCGCACCTGGCAAGAAATGGAGAACCGGGTCGATGGAGAAACACTACGCGCCGACGCAACCTACGGATTGATGGGTCGTTTGCCAGATTTTATGAACGCGTTTGTCACCGACCTGGCCGCCGTTGGTCACGTTCTCGGCCACAACGATAAAGCGTTCGCGGCGAATGCACTGCGTTACTGGGAATACTGCCGAGACAATGACATTTGCATGACGCACACCTTAGTCGACCCGCGGCGCGACTATAGTAAAGGTCTCGATGCCCAAGGCGCGCTGAAAGTGGTTGGCGAAAATGACAACGGTATCATCGTAAGCGGAGCGCGAATGTTGTCGACCTTAGCCCCGGTTAGTGAAGAGATATTTGTCGGACCGTTTATTCCGCGACAACCCGGCGAAGAAGATTACGCCTTGTGCTTCGGGATCCCTGTCGCTAGCCCTGGTCTGAAGTTTATCGCCCGAGAGCCTTACGCCAGCGGTCGAGACAAATTCGATCGGCCGCTTTCAGAACGTTTCGATGAAGGCGACGCGTTGGCGCTGTTCGATAAGGTTGTTGTGCCTTGGGAACGTCTGTTCGTCGACCGCGATATCGTTGCCTACAACATGATCGGCCCGAGTTTTCCCGGGTTCCTTATTCTTCAGGCGAACATTAGGGGACGAGCAAAACTTAGATTTCTACTCGGTGTTGCAAGCAAAATGATCGACACCCTAGGACGTGGTGAACAACAGCATTACCTATCTATGATGGGAGAAATGTTCGGCGCGGACGAAATTGCCAATGGCCTCATTGAGGCGAGTGCCCGCGAAGTTTTAGCGCACGTACAAAGCGAAACCTTGCTTGACACAAAAGACACTGCCGCACTCGCTGCGCACTTTGGCGAAACTGCGTCTTTATACGGCTCACCCGATCGCGGCATGATCGCGGCCTCAACGCTGCGATTTTTCATTCCCGAATCAAATCGAAAGGTTGCCGAAATCATCCGTCTAATCGGCAGCAGTTCGTTGGTTATGACCCCAACGACTGCAGATTTCGCGAATCCAGATACCGGACCGCTACTCGAACAATATATTCACGGTGCAAAAGGCAGCGCACGCGAACGCGTACAGCTAATGAAGCTCGCCTGGGACACCGTGGCTACACAATTTGGTGGCCGCCAAGACATTTATGAAATATTCTTTTCCGGTGATCCAGAACTCATGCGTCAACTACACTACAGGACGCCGCGCCGTGAGCGATACATTGGCATAGTCGATCGCTTGTTGCGGGAAAATGCACAGAGTTGAAATCGCTGAGACAGAAGGTCTAATTGCCACTTGAAACGTCTTGCGTAAGCGCGAATTAATCAAAATTGTTGTACGGTTAAGGTCGGCAACGAATATCATCACTGGAGGGCGCGCAATGCCGAATCAAAACCTCGTTCTATCGATACTGCTAATAATCATCGGAGCAAACCCAATGGCACAGGCCGACGAATCTACCAGCGACTACGATGCGATTGAAATGACCATTGGCAATTATTTCGACGGGCTTCGGTTAGCTGACCGGAAGCGTCTCGAGCAAGCATTTGCAGTGGATGTTGCGCACATGAAAGGTTACATCAAAGATGCAAATGGCAAGTTAGTGGAATCGTCGCGCCCGATGAACGAAGTTATCGACGATTGGGTGGCGCGCGCTCCGAATCCGGACCTTCGCGGCAGCATTGTATCGATAAATATATATAGCGCTGTTGCCGCGCAAGCGACGTTTGATTTTAATGGGGTATTTACCGATGCCTTTCAGCTCGCGAAGATCAACGGCGAGTGGCGAATTATGACGAAATTTTACGTCAACCAGTAAATTCGAACGAAATTCTATAGCGGTGACGAAACGCTGCTCCCTACTCACTTTGTCGTAGCTTTTGAAAGTTTTCGGCTTCCTTTAGCATTAACGCACACAAGGTTTTTTTGTCTTGTTCATTGACTAACACCAGCCCACCGCTAGCGCCATATACAACGCCGCTGAAATACATTAGATGCGCGACTGCATAAATCGCGTCTAAGCCTTTAGAGTTTGTTCGGGTGATCCCAATCGATTCGAGATAGGCCTTCAGACCTGGCGATTGGTTGGCAAAAACCTCTTTCGAAAACTCGAACGATCCCCGATCCAGCTCTTCCTGCGTTGATACGAGTTCGTTCGCCTTCTCATCTAAATCGCATTCATGGAGTGCGGCGCGTGCGCGCATCGAGCGGCGAAAATGGCGGTTAAAAATTCCGTCAAGAATTTGGCCGACTTCGACCCGACCTTTGTCTAGATCGGCCGCATGGCCAGCTGCTGGAATGAGCAGCACAACGCTTATGAGAACGGCAATTGCGGCTTGCATGAATTTTGAGTAGTTGATCGTATGCATACCTCACTCACATCAATTGAGAATTGCGACAGTTTTCGCCTATTCACTTTACACATTTTAGTTAATGAATAACCTTTAACCGAATTTGTTATCGCTTAATTCGTGCGATTTCCCACATCTCAGCCGAAATTGTCCTTTGTCTCCGGATAAGCTGGGCGTTCGGCCGAATTTCAGGAAAATGTTAGGATTCTGGATCTGCCAACTATCCGTCGAGTGTCGCGAACCTTGTTGATCCATCCAAAAAATCACGCGCGTTTAACACCAGAGAAACTCGCTTACGTGATCGCCGAGACCGGTGCGTCGGTGACCTATCGGGAGCTAGACGAATATTCCAACCGACTCGCACACGTATTTCGGGACTTTGGTTTAGGCGTGGGTTCCGGGGTTGCGTTTATTGTTGAGAATACAGTCGGTTTTTTTGAGATTTGTTGGGCTGCGCAACGATCAGGACTTTATTACACCCCAATCAGCACGCATTTAAAGGCCGAAGAAATCAACTACATCGTCGCCGATTGCGACGCGCAAGCGTTCATCGCCTCGGCCAAGTATCGCGAAGCAGCCGAACGACTTGCCGCACAACTCCCGAGTACAACAAAATTATTGTCGATCGGAGGTGAAATTGCCGGTTACGAATCACTCGAGCAACTTGCCGAACAAGCACCGACGAGCCCAATCGATGATGAAACCTGTGGCAGTTCGATGCTGTATTCCTCGGGCACAACGGGTTACCCGAAAGGTGTGCGCCGAGAACTCAGCGGTGATGCTATCGACTTTTTCCCGCCTCGCTATAGCTCGTTTCGAGATCGCTATCAATTCAATGCTGACACTATTTATTTGTCCCCCGCACCGCTTTATCACGCCGCGCCATTGGGTTTCACAACTGTTAGCTTAGCGTTCGGCGCGACATGTATTGTGATGCAAAGCTTCGATGCCGAACGCGCACTCGAATTGATAGAGCGCTATCAGGTAACGCACAGTCAATGGGTTCCGACGATGTTTAGTCGCATGTTGCGGCTCGATGAAGCGATTCGGAATCGGTACGATTTTTCGACGCACAAAATTGCCTTGCACGCGGCTGCTCCGTGCCCAATAGAAACGAAGGCCGCGATGATCGATTGGTGGGGCCCGATGATACACGAGTACTACGCGGGCTCGGAAGGGGTCGGTTCAACTCACATTAGCTCTCAAGAATGGTTGGAAAAGCGCGGCTCGGTGGGCAAAAGCGTCGATGGAACGATCTATATCTTGAACGAAGACAGCCGTGAACTTCCGACCGGCGAGATTGGCTCGATTTACTTTGCTGACGCGCCACGTTTCATCTACCACAACGCACCAGCGAAAACCGACGAAGCATTTTCCGCGCAAGGTTGGGGTACGTTAGGTGACGTCGGCTACGTGGACGAAGATGGTTATCTCTATTTAACCGATCGCAAAGCGAACATGATCATCTCAGGTGGGGTTAACATTTATCCTCAGGAAGCCGAAAACACCCTGCTCGGCCATCCTGCGGTACTCGACGCCGCCGTATTCGGGATCCCGAACGAAGATTTCGGCGAAGAAGTAAAAGCCGTCGTGCAATTATCGCCCGGACACGACCCGAGTGACGCGTTAGCCGCAAGCTTGGTCGACTACTGCCGCGAAAAAATCGCGACAATCAAATGTCCCCGCTCGATCGATTTCGAGTCCGAACTGCCAAGACTACCGAATGGCAAACTCTATAAGCGAGATTTAAAGGCCCGCTATTGGCCAAGCGCGTAGCATAACGCCGGCGGTCCTCTTGCAAAGCGGACGTTCGACATTAGGGTCGGCGACGGTCGCAAAAATGTCCCAAAGCGACATTCAACCCCTCAATCTCCGCTAACAACTGTCAACATTCTTTACAAATCAGCGCCTCCAGAATGCAAGATTTTCTTAGGTATTTTACAACCCTCGTACAACCTTCCATAGAGATCAATAGCTTACAACTAGTGCGAATCTTGCACCAGTTTCAGTACTGATAAAAAGGAATAACTATGGGACATTTCTTTCTAACCACGATCTCAACTCTGACCTTATTTGCGATGCCCGCCTTGGCCGTAGTCATAGACTTCGAAGCGCAGGCGGGATTTTACGGTTCGACCACGCCGTCTAGCGAATTTGCGGGCATCGTGTTCGACCGCGACGTGCAAGTATTGGCAGGAACGTCTGTCGCAGCGCGCCCCGGTCAATCTGGTCAAGTTGCGCGCGCCGCAATACCCCCTTTTGGTGGATTGCCTAGAGGCGGCGACATCGGTGGGTTGTTCGGCTTAAATCTAGCCGCCGCTTTGGGCTTCGGTTTGCGAGATTGAGAATCTCTAC
>CAWLAW010000150.1:0-6906 GCA_963854885.1 Gammaproteobacteria bacterium
TGACGCTGAGATTCAGGCAAGTGATTAGTTCGTTCTAATAATAAGTTTAGATTTTCATGATCGCTAGCCGCCTCACCGGCATAGCGGGCAGAATAAATTCCCGGCGCGCCATTTAAGGCGTCGACCGAAATACCGGAATCGTCGGCGAGTGCTGGTCGCTTGGTGAACAAGGCGGCGTTTCTTGCCTTTATTATGGCGTTCTCGACGAAGCTGAGACCGATCTCCTGCGCTTCGGGTACATCGAAGTCCGACTGCGCACGAAAGGTAACGTCAAGCTCGCTTATCAACGCGTTGAGTTCGACTAATTTTCCTCGGTTGCCGCTAGCTAATATAACTTCGTTCACCGCAACTCAAGCCTTACGTTTATTTTTCCGACAGCACTTGTTCTTGGAGCATCAATAAATGGTCGATACCTTGTGTTGCAAGATCGAGGAGGCTGTTTAACTCCTCGCGTCGAAAAGCGTGCCCCTCTGCAGTTCCCTGGACTTCTACAAAATGGCCAGCATTGTTCATGACGACATTCATATCTGTTTCAGCGTTTGAATCCTCGGGGTAATCAAGATCCAGCACCGGCATGCCTTGGTATATTCCGACAGAGACTGACGCTACGGCCCCATGGATCGGGTTGTTTTTCAGCGACCCGCTGGCCATATGTTTCGTAATTGCGTCCACCAAGGCGATGTAACCGCCGGTAATCGACGCCGTGCGGGTCCCTCCGTCTGCCTGGATCACGTCGCAGTCGATCGTGATCGTACGTTCACCGAGTGCTGCGCGATCGACGACCGCGCGCAGCGATCGCCCAATTAACCGTTGAATTTCAAGCGTGCGGCCACCTTGACGTCCTTGCGAGGCCTCGCGACGCATGCGCGAATTTGTTGAGCGCGGCAACATGCCATATTCAGCAGTTATCCAACCCTCACCTTTCCCCTTCAAGAAGCCCGGGACGCGGTCCTCGATCGTCGCGTTACACAATACTTTCGTATTGCCAAATTCGACTAAAACCGAACCCTCCGCGTGCATTGTGTAATGTCGTGAAAACTTCACCGTGCGCAATTCGTTGGCGGCGCGACCACTAGGGCGATCTGTCATTTTGTCATTTAGGAGCATAATTTAAGGAGCGCGAATTATAGCCGCGTTTCGCATTAACTTGTGCGCTTTGCGACGGAAACCCCAACCGTTAAGATGGCGCGTGAATAAAACCGGAGAATTTGATGATATTCAGTATGACGGCATTTGCGCGGTCCGTGCATGATGGGCAAGCGGGGCGATATACGTGGGAAATACGCTCGGTAAACCACCGCTACGCTGAAGTGTTTATGCGCATGCCGGAAGACTTTCGAGCGCTCGAATCCGATCTACGAGCGGTCCTGACGAAGCGCCTAAAAAGAGGGAAAATCGACTGCAATTTGCGCGTCGAGCCGCACTCGGCCGGCGCAGGGCTTGTGCTCAATGAGTCGGTAATGCGCGGACTAATTGATGCGGCCGCACAAGTTCGGCAAATTGCAGGCGGCGGGGCGGAATTAGATCCACTCGAGGTCTTGCGCTGGCCTGGGGTCATCGACAGTGACAACCGAAGCGATAAGGCAATGTCGGAAGAGATCCGGAAATCGTTCGAAGAAGCACTTGATCAATTAATTGCAACGCGAGCCCGCGAAGGTGAAAAGCTCGGCGTACATATCTTGGACCGATGCGCAGCGGTCGCGGTTCAAATTTCATCGCTTCGCCAAAGGATCCCAGAGATTATCGCGTCGACCAATGAGCGCCATACGCAACGGCTGGCCGATTTTTCCGCTGCTATAGACAAATCGAGAATTGAACAAGAGTGCGCGCTGCTCATTCAGAAACTCGATATCGCTGAAGAGCTGGACCGTCTCGAAGCGCACTTGGAAGAAGTACGCCGAGTAACTCATCAAGGATCGCCGGCCGGACGGCGCCTCGACTTCCTAATGCAAGAACTCAATAGAGAGGCGAACACCGTCGGCTCAAAATCGTCGCATATTGATAGCTCTACCGCTTCCGTCGAATTGAAAGTTCTGATCGAACAGATGCGCGAACAGATTCAGAATATTGAGTAGCTAGGATGCCATCGACTCAAGGTAATTTGTTTGTTATTTCGGCCCCATCGGGAGCCGGTAAAACTTCTCTGGTGCGGGCGGTTAGCGCGCGCTTGGACAACGTGGCGTCCTCGGTATCTCACACAACGCGGTCCCGCCGGCCGAATGAGGAAGAAGGCAAAGATTACTTTTTCGTCACTGAATCAGGCTTTCGCAATATGATCTCCGGGGGGAATTTTATAGAGCACGCTGAAGTTTTCGGCAATTTATATGGCACCTCTAGAGCAGAAATCGACCGTTTAACGAGCAACGGCGTGGACGTGCTGCTCGAAATCGATTGGCAAGGCGCACGCAGTATTCGCAAAAGTCATCCGCTCGCTCGTTCCATATTTATCTTGCCGCCGTCCCTAGCCGCGCTGCGGGAACGATTAGTCGGTCGTGCTGGAGACGAACCCCACGTGATCGAAGATCGAATGAACGCCGCGGTGAGCGAAATGTCCCACTACGCTGAGTACGAATTCCTCGTGATTAATGACGATTTTGAACAAGCACAGGATGAATTCACCACCATCGTGCGCGCATGCCGACTGTCAACTGAGAATCAAAAGCGCGCACTCGCCGGGAGTCTCGAAAAGTTGATAGCATCTGCGGAGCAGATTTGATATGCTATCTGGCTCTGTTTTCGCTGTCCCATCAAGAGGTTAAATAGAACATGGCCCGACTAACTGTAGAAGATTGCCTACCGTTTATTGATAATCGGTTCGACCTTGTTTTGGCTGCAGCGAGGCGCGCGCGCCAGCTGTCACTTGGGGCAGAATCTCTAGTCGAAGAAGGAAACGATAAGCCGACCGTCGTTGCACTGCGCGAAATCGCCGCAGGCGTAATGAACGCCGAGGTATTGGACGAGCTCGAAGCCAAAGAGCGCGCTGCGGAGGAATTCGAGCTTGCCGCAGAGTTCGCAGCACTTGAACAGCCCCCTGCCGAGCCTTTGTAGCTCGATCGACGAAAACGCCTCCGAAGCGGAGGTCTTCAGCCATAATGCTCGCCGAAACACAGTTACTTGCAATTGACGACCTGTGCCGGCGGGTCGAATCCTACTTCACTCCCGAACAAGTCAATAACATCCGCCGCGCCTATGAGTTCGGTGCTCAAGCCCATTCCGGCCAACTCCGGTTAAGCGGCGAACCGTACATTCAGCACCCGCTTGCGGTGGCAAATATCCTCGCCGACATGCACCTCGACCAAGACACTTTGGTTGCAGCAATGTTGCACGACGTCATTGAAGATACCGAAACTGGCAAAGAAATAATCGGCAAGGAGTTTGGCGAGGACGTTGCGACGATTGTTGATGGGCTTAGCAAGCTAACCCAGATTGAATTCGAATCCGCGGCAGAGAAACAAGCCTCGAACTTCCAGAAAATGTTGATGGCGATGACCGACGATATTCGGGTCATCCTCGTCAAACTAGCCGATCGACTTCACAATATGCGAACCTTGGGCGCGCTTGCGCCCGAAAAACGTCGTCGGATCGCGCGTGAAACTCTCGACATATACGCGCCCATTGCGCAACGCCTGGGCATTAACGGGATCCGTCTCGATCTCGAGGAGCTGGGCTTCGCCGCACTTTATCCAGCACGTTATCGCGTAATACGCGAAGAAGTGCTGCGTATCCGCGGCAACCGCAAGGAAATCATCGAGAAAATTAACAACCGGCTAAAGCATAGCTTGCGCCAGGAACACCTCGTTGCCCATGTGGTCGGCCGCGAAAAGCATCTATATAGTATTTATTCGAAAATGAAGGAGAAGCACCTGCCATTTTCGGAGGTCCACGATGTCTATGCGTTCCGCATTGTCGTCGACTCTGTCGACACCTGTTACCGAGTGCTAGGGGTCGCACACGGTTTGTATAAACCGGTTCCCGGGAAATTTAAAGATTACATAGCGATCCCGAAATCTAACGGTTATCAATCGCTCCATACGGTGTTGTTCGGGCCATTCGGCGTACCGATTGAAGTTCAAATAAGAACGAACGAGATGGATCAGGTCGCCGAAGCGGGTATCGCTGCGCATTGGTTGTATAAGTCCGGCGACAATGCCGCGCAAACGGCGCATAAGCGGGCGCGCCAATGGCTACGCGGCGTATTGGATATGCATAGCCAGACAGGTGATTCACAAGAATTTTTAGAACACGTCAAAGTCGACTTATTTCCGAGCGACATCTACGTGTTTACGCCGAAGGGCGATATTCTTGAGCTGCCGCGCGGCGCAACGGCCGTGGATCTCGCCTACGCCATTCACACCGATATCGGTGACACGTGCGTTGCTTGCCGAATTAATCGGCGTTTGGCGCCGCTTAGAACGCCGCTTCAAACAGGCCAAACCGTCGAAATTGTCACCGCACCGGGCGGGCGGCCAAATCCCGCCTGGCTAACGTTTGTCACGACCAGTAAGGCGCGCGCGACGATTCGAAACTTCCTCAAGAATCTACGCGTCGACGAGGCGCAAACTCTTGGGAAACGCATGCTTGAGCGAGATTTAGAGCAATTTTCTACGAGTATTAGCGAGTTACCGCCGGAACGCGTGAAAACTGCATTAGAAAATTTCAAGCTGGAAACTATCGACGATCTTCTAGTTGAAATTGGACTTGGCAATCGTCCATCACCCTTGGTTGCTCGAGCACTGTCTGGCGTTCTAGACGTTGCACCAAAGCCAAAGCGCCGCCGTAGCCTGCTGCGTCGAAACCCTGCACCAAACCCGTTGCTGATTCACGGTACTGAGGGCATGGTTGTTAGCTTTCCTAAGTGCTGTTATCCGATTCCAGGGGATCAAATAGTCGGCGTCTTGACGTCCGGGCGCGGAATTGTCGTGCATCAATCTGCCTGCACCAACGTGGTTGACGGAAGAGCTAATCAAGACAAATGGGTCGACGTCGTCTGGGCTAGTGACATCGATCAAGATTTCAACGTGGAACTGTCGTTAGATGTGAGCAACAAACGCGGCGTGCTTGCCACGGTCGCCTCGGCAGTCGCCGAAGAAAACGGTAACATTGAAGATGTTGAATTCAGCGAGCGTGACGAAAGATTCTCGCGCCTTCGGCTGGTCGTCGCCTTAAAGGATCGCAAACATCTTGCTGATTTGATTCGACGATTACGCCGCATTAAAACCGTCGCACGGGTGGTTAGAAAAAAAGCCTGAATAGAAAAACACTTCATTCAAGAAAACGACAAAACGTCGATCCGTCGCATGCGATGCAAGGAACGAATTTCTCCGTTAATCGGGCACCCCGTTGTGCGTAATGAACGGTCGGTCAGTATCTAAGCTGAAATCAATTTTCTAGCTATCGAATCTCGGTATATTATTTAGTTTAATGGCTCTCGAACTTAGCGATCCGGTTACTGCTCTGTCTGGCGTTGGGCCGAGCCTGAAAGACAAGCTGTCGCGCCTGCATATCGTATCGATTCGCGACTTGCTCTTTCATTTACCCGCGCGCTATCAAGATCGAACCAGTCGGTCAGACATCGGCTCGCTAGTGCAAGGCGCAGAAGTCGTAATCGAGGGTCAAGTTGATGTTTCTCAAGTCGTCTTCGGGCGCCGCCGTTCCCTGGTCGTACGACTAAGCGACGGAACGGGCGCAATAACGTTGCGATTCTTTCATTTTAATCGCGCGCAACAAAATCGATTCGCCCGTGGCCGTTATTTCCGCTGCTATGGCGAGGTCCGGCGCGGCGCACAATCGTTCGAAATAATCCATCCAGAATGCCAAATTATCGATCCGAGCTCGCCGCTACCGATGGAAGATCGACTCACCCCGATTTACCCGACTACTGAAGGGTTGCACCAAGCACGAATGCGCAAACTAGTAGCACAATGCGTACCGCTGCTTGAAGATAGCAACCCGAATTCCATTACGGATTTCGTCCCGGCGAACATACGAACCGAACTGAAATTACCGAGTCTTGAGTTTGCACTCGCATATATTCATAGACCGCCATCCGATGCCCCCGTCGCTGTATTGCTACGCGGCACACATGAAACCCAGCAGCGTCTCGCATTTGAGGAGCTTCTCGCTCACCAGTTAAGTCTCAAAAAAATGCGCAACCAAGTCCGCGCGCATGCTGCACCTAGGCTTGCACGACCGACCACGCTTCGTAATCAGTTTATTGCTTCACTCGGCTTTGCGCTAACCGGCGCGCAAAAACGAGTTATCGCTGAAATCGACAGCGATGTCGCCAAGAAAATTCCCATGTTGCGACTGTTACAGGGAGACGTTGGTTCCGGCAAAACTGCGGTTGCTGCAGCAGTCGCGTTGAATGCCATGGCGGCAGGCTATCAGGTCGCCTTGATGGCCCCTACCGAATTGCTTGCTGATCAACATCGGCGCAATTTCGAAGCGTGGTTCGAAGCGCTAGATATCAGCGTTCTGATGCTCACCGGGCGCCTTAGTCAGAAGATTCGAAGAAAAATAATTGAACAAATTAGTGACGGGCAAGCGGGTCTGATTGTCGGTACACACGCGTTATTTCAAGAAGGCGTTAATTATCCGAAATTAGCTTTCGTTATTGTGGACGAACAACATCGATTCGGTGTTCATCAACGACTCGCGCTTTGGGATAAGGGGGCAAGCGGAAATTTACGGCCCCACCAGTTGATTATGACGGCGACGCCGATTCCTCGCACCCTCGCAATGACGGCCTATGCGGACCTCGATGTTTCTGTATTGGATGAACTACCACCGAACCGAAAACCGGTGCGCACGGCGGCCGTATCTGACGCGCGTCGGCACGAAATTGCCGAACGCATTTCGCACGCCTGTGAGACCGGCAGACAGGCCTATTGGGTTTGCCCATTAATT
>CAWLAW010000151.1:0-6892 GCA_963854885.1 Gammaproteobacteria bacterium
CGAAGCTTACAACCAAGATAACGTTGAGCTTATCGACGTGAACGAAGTCCCGATAACGAAAATCACCTCGACCGGTATTAGCACCAGCGAAGGCGCTCACGAGTTCGACATTATTATTTACGCAACAGGGTTCAATGCAGTCGTTGGCGCGCTTGAGAGAATTGAAATTACCGGTGTTGGAGGTCGATCCCTGAAAGAAAAATGGGCCGAAGGCCCGCGCACCTATCTCGGCGTACAAACCAACGGTTTTCCGAATTTCTTCACCATCGTCGGCCCGCACAATGCCGCGACGTTTTGTAACATCCCGCGTTGTATCGAACAAAACGTAGAATGGTTAACCGGCGCAATCAAATACATGCGAGATAACCAGGTTGAACGTATGGAGGCGTCCATCGATGCGGAGGATGGCTGGACGCAGCACGTATTTGACGCTGCTCAAAAAACGCTTTTCCCCACCGTTGATTCATGGTTTATGAACGTAAATCGCAATTTACCGGAGAAGAAAAAGACATTCTTGTTGTATACCGGCGGCGGTCCGTTTTATCGCGAGAAGTGTGATGCGGTTGCCGCGAATGGATATGAAGGATTTGCGCTCGACTAGATCTAGTCCCACCTAATTCCCGTATCGGTCAAACGGAGTGCGTGGCGGCCAATTCGACATGATGCATTCGCGTATCCCGTATCGATAGCCTCGGCATAGTGCCTGCGCTGGGAAGAACGATAGAAAGTCGGAACCTAGTCTCCTACGGCGGGTTATTGCGGGTAGAATCTGGTCTATTCTCCCACAATAGTGACGCATCAATCATGACAGATTATCAATTCATTACTCGCGAACAGCGAGGCCACGTGGCGATAGTCAGACTTAATCGAGCCGAAGCCTGTAACGCTTTGAATTTCGAAATTATGAGTGAGATAGAACACGTCGCACTAGCATTTCGAGATGACCAGCAAACTCGAGTAGTTGTATTCGCCGGAGCAGGGAGGCACTTCAGCGCCGGGGCAGATCTCAAAGAATTCGGCAAGCACACAGAGGAGTCCATAGCGGCTCGGCGCCAGCGGTTGCGCATGGGCGAGCGGGTGATGCGCGCCTGGCTCGGGGTCGATCAAATTACTGTCTGCGCTTGGAATGGCGGAGCGATAGGCGGCGGTGGATGCTTGGCACTGGCGACGGATTTTCGTATCGGTGCGGAAGATTGTTATCTGTATTATCCAGAAATAGATCTCGGTCTGAATCTCATGTGGCAAAGCCTGCCGCGAACCGTTCGAATGCTTGGCGAGACGCGCGCACTGCGTTTAGTTATTGGCGGCGAACGAGCGAACGCGGACACGTTGCTAGGCTGGGACGTGTTGGAAAAGATTGTGCCGGTCGATCGATTGATCGACAGCGCCTGTGAGTTTGCGGAAATTTATGCGAGCAAATCACCGATCGCTGCGCAAATGATCAAACGCAGCGTCAATGCGATTGGTGGCAGTCTTGATCAAGCGATCATGCATATGGATGCCGATCAACACATAATGGTGGCGTCAACGTCAGACCATTCAACCGCTGTTGATGCTTATAGTAATAAGCGCACGGGTGAGTTTGTCGGTAATTGAGTCGCTGCATTTATTCGTTTCGGTGGCATCTCGGAATTATTGCGGGTCACTGGTAGTGGCATGTGGCGTAGCTGAACAACCGATCTTAGTACACCATGCATTAATGGCTCACGGCGTAACACGATACCGCGCCGATGAGTGAAACGAAGGCGACGATATCGGCGATCACAATTTTCGACTGGCTCCGGTGTATCCGCCAGCAGAAATCGCCAAATAGAAAAACGATCCGATACTCACCGACGCAACAACGACAGCGATGGGCTGAATCGCAGGCATGAATGCCGCGTTGGCAGAAAAGCCGCCGATGATCGCGAACAGAGCCGCGTGATGGCGCATTAATACTTCCAGATTTTGATCGGTGATTTCTATTTCTTATAGAGATTTGAGTCGTTCGACGTCGAAGAATCCGGCACTCGGCAGCAAGTGTATTATCGCAACTACGAGCAACAAAGCAGTGGTTAAATTATCGACCATTGCTCCATCCCGAATTATTCAGCGGTCCATAGTTGCGTGTTGGCGATGCGTGATCAATTACCGATCAGATAATTAGATCGACTCGGCGGAAAACGCCGGCGAGCCGAATGTAGCGAGAGTTTTCCCTCGCGCGTGCTGCTAGATTCGAAATATGTAACGCGCAGGCCGCTATCAGTCTTGTTTCTCCGCGCAAGAATCGTTTCACAGCATTACTGGCGTGCTATCTTTACGCTTCGATTCCTACGGAGAGCGTTATGAAATTTGGCATCTTCTACGAGCACCAGATCCCCCGTCCATGGACCGAATTGAGTGAATACGAGCATTTTCAGAATGCGCTTAAGCAAGTTGAGCTAGCGGATCAGTGTGGATACGACTTTGCGTGGCAAGTCGAGCATCATTTCCTCGAAGAATATTCTCACGGCTCTTCGCCGACGGCGTTTCTCGCCGCCGCGAGCCAACGGACTAAGAATATTCGCCTCGGACACGGTGTATTTCAGTTGACCACGAACCACCCGATACGTGTTGCCGAACAAGTGGCGAATCTTGATCTACTCAGCGGCGGCCGCGTCGAATTGGGCACTGGAGAAGGGGTTGGTCCGACGGAATTGCATCCGTTCGGGGCTCGGGTACGTGTAAAGCGCGACATCTACGAAGAGGGATTCCGCGCGATGATTCCGTGTTTTACTAAAACCGACTGGGAGTTCCATGGTGAGTATTGGGACTTTCCACGGCGCAATGTGATCCCGAAGCCGTTGCAGAAACCGCATCCGCCTCTGTGGGTTGCGTGCTCGAATTTAAACACGATTGAATACGCAGCGAAGCGCGGAATTGGTGCGCTCGGTTTTCAATTCGCGAGCCCCGAAGGTGCGCAAGCGTGGGTGAATCGTTACTACTCGATTATTGCGAGTGATCAGGTCGAAAAACTCTGCGATTACGAAATGAATCCGAATCTCGCCGTCGTTTCAGGATTTATGTGTGCCGAAACCGATGAGCTAGCACGGGAGAAAGCCGAAGGCTGGACATTCTTCATTTTCTGTCTTGAGTACAACGGTACGCACAATTATGAACCGGGCACTGTGGATTTATGGAGCGAGTACCAAGATTGGCGTTCTGGGGATAAAGCCAAGGCGGCATTCGAATCCGGGTTGATCGGCTCGCCGGAAACCATCCGCAATAAACTCCGCGAATTTGAAGCGGCAAATGTTGATCAAATCATTTTGCTCAATCAATCCGGCAAAACATCGCATCAGGACATCTGCGATTCGCTTAGCCTTTTTTCCACCGAAGTCATGCCCGAGTTCCACGCACGTGAATCGGCGCATCAGCAATGGAAGCAAGCGGTACTGAACGGTGAAATTCAACTCGACCAATTTGATCTAGCCCCACATACAAAAACCGCCGTTGCGAGTGTTGCCAGTGAGTCTGGTATGCGTCGTGCAAGCCAGGCGGACTTGCAAGCTAAGTCGAGTGATCGCTAAGCCAGTGACACAACGGTCCGCTTCGGACGAAATTGGAAAAGCGATCATCGTTCTAGAGATAGTGATCGCATTTTCATAACACCCTAACAACACTCACCGGGAGCGAGGTTGATGTCGAGAGTAAAATTCGGACTAACATTATCTAACCGGAGCGTCGTGCTCGGCCTGTCCGACGTCCAGGGGATGTTAGATTTAGCGCGCGCCGCCGATACTTCCTCGGTATGGGACTCCGTGTGGCTTGGAGATTCCATTTTTGCCAAACCACGGCTCGATGTCTTTGTCGCACTCGGCGGACTCGCGGCCGTAACATCGCGGGTGAAACTCGGGGTGGGCTGTATGGCCAGTGCCCCGTTACGTGACGCCTTGCTGATGGCCTACCAATGGGCGAGTTTTGATTTTATGTGCAACGGTCGTTCGATTTACGTCGCTTGCCAGGGGCAACGCGAAGCAGGGGGCGGACAGTTCGCGGAAGAATTCGCGGCCTTCGGCATTGATCCGAAGACGCGCAGTAAGCGCATGGAAGAATCGATCGAAATTATGCGCCTAATCTCCTGCGAAGAGAACGCGAGTTACGCCGGTGAGTTTAACCAATTCGATAACATCACCGTTATTCCAAGACCGATACAAAGTCCATTACCGATCTGGGTTACAGCGAATCCGAGTCCGGATTTTCCAAAGCTTCGGGCCGCGGCACTTAAACGCGTTGCCAAGCTCGGTGACGGCTGGATGACAACAGCGAACACCGTCGAGAGTCTCAAGGAAAACCTCGCCGACATTTATCGCAGTGCCGACGAAATAGGCCGCGAGTTGCCCGAGGATTTCGAGGTTTGTTTGTATTACAACATTCGAGTCGGTGCCGAACGAGAAGAAACGATCCAAAAGAGTGCAGAATATCTTCGTGCTTACTACGGTGTTGACTACGCGCGTGATTTTCTTGAGCGATGGGTCGCGATGGGCGATCCGTCAAGGTGCATCGATGAAATTGGCAAATTCGTTGACGCGGGCGCAACAACAATTACCTTGCGTTTGGTCGGCCATGATGAAACGGAGCAGTTTGAGCGGGTTACCGACGATGTTTTGTCGGCGTTCAGCTCATGATCACCCGCTTTGATCACGCTGTTATCGCGGTTAGAGATATTCCTGAAGCATTGCGGGCGTATCAAGCGCTCGGTTTCGATGTTTCCGCCGGTGGGCGCCATCCATCGCTGGGGACACAAAATGCAATTGTCAGATTTGGGCTCGACTACCTAGAGCTGCTCGCCGTTGAAGATGCGAGGCAAGCGCGAGCGCGAGGACCGTTCGGCGCCGAACTAGCGGACTATCTGGAGCGCGCGAGCGGATTAATTGGATTCGTTTTAGCGAGTTCAGATCTTGATGAGCAAGCGCGCGGCTTGGCTGCGATCAATCAAAATGCTGAGGGCCCGTTCGCCATGGACCGCGAGCGACCCGACGGACGTCGGTTGGCATGGCGGCTGGTTATTCCGGGTGGCTCGCCATGGCGAAAACCGTGGCCATTTCTCATCGAATGGGAAACACCTGATGACGAGCGGATTAAGTGGGACGCACCTGGGGTGCATAGTAACGGCGCAAGTGGCGTAGCCGGTATCGAATTGATAGTTGATGATTTGGCGGCCGCGAAACAGCTCTATGAGAGCGCATTCGGCCTGCAACCATCGCGTAGCGAAAAAAATGGCGTGGACTACGAAATTGGCGCGTTTACCTTGCACGTTCGCAGCCCCGAAAATGCGACTCAAGAACGAGAAATGTCGACGCATGGGCCGGGACCGTTCCGTTTATTGTTACGCCATGTAGGCGAGCAGGCACTCGATTTAGATAATGAACAGGCGCTTGGGGCGAGAATCAAAATGATCCCAGGCGGTTGAGTACGTTCGTGATTGGTGCAGCTCTCTCAACCCAACCTAGAAACCCGACCGGAGAAAACGTCGATGAGCATAGCGGAATATTCTGAACTCGATGGCTTAGCCATGGCGGACCTTGTGCGTCGCGGAGAGGTTACAGCGCTGGAGCTTGTCGAAGAAGCGATCAAACGTATTGAGTTGCTCAACCCGAAGCTCAATGCTGTCGTTTACCCGATGTATGACATGGCACGCGAGCTTGCGGCGAAAAAACCAAGCGGAACGTTCGGTGGCGTACCGTTCGTCCTTAAAGACATGACGTCGCACTATGCAGGTACCCCAACAACGCATAGCACGCGACTATTAAAAGGGATTGGCAACAGTACCTACGACACAGAAATCGTTAGTCGTTTCAAGCAAGCCGGGGTAATTACTGTCGCTAAAACGAATACCCCGGAGCTTGCGCTGGCCGCAACCACCGAACCGCTACTACGCGGTCCTTGCCATAATCCGTGGGACTTAAATCGGACGACCGGCGGCTCGAGCGGCGGCAGCGCTGCAGCAGTTGCCGCGCGAATTGTGCCGATGGGTCACGGCGGCGACGGCGGTGGATCGTTACGAATGCCCGGATCATGCTGTGGCATTGTTGGATTCAAACCGTCGAGAATGCGTACCCCGCACGGGCCAGACGTGAGCGCTGTTTGGGAATCGTGTTGTGGAGAATTTGTCATGACACGGAGCGTTCGTGACAGCGCCTATATGTTGGATGAAGTGGCCGGACAAGATGTCGGCGCGTTTTATTCGACCCCAGCGCAAGAGCGCCCGTTTCGCGACGAAATTGAGCGAGAACCAGGCAAGTTGAAAATCGCGTGGTCGGCCGGTGGTCCCGATAATGTTGATACGCATCCTGATTGCGTCGCTGCGGTTCAGCATGCGGCAAAACTATGTGCGGACCTTGGTCACGACGTCGAAGAGGCGTGCCCGAAACTATCTGACGAACTGACCGAGACATTTGGCGAATCATTTCTCGGTGCCCTCGCCATCGAAACGGCGCAAGACGCAGCAGAGTTAGAAATACTCGCGGGGCGTAAGGCCGGGCCCGATGATTTCGAGCCGGCGAACTGGTCGTTTATTAATCACGGCCGCTCGTTATCCGGGGTCGATGCCGTACGTTTTCGCCGTACCTTACATAATGTCGCGCGCGCCGTCGGTCCGTTTTTTGAACAGTACGACGTGTACATATCGCCAACCCTTGCGAAACCGCCAGTACTGCTTGGAAATATCGACACGACTTGCCCCGAATGGACGGAGTTTTTCGGCAATATGTTCGAATTTATGCCATTCACCAGCCTATTCAACGTCACCGGTGGCGCCGGAGTTTCATTACCGGTGTGGTGGAATGATGAGCACCTTCCGATTGGTTGCCAGTTCATCACCGGTATGGGCGGCGACGGTTTATTGTTGAGTTTGTCGGCACAAATCGAGCGC
>CAWLAW010000152.1:0-6888 GCA_963854885.1 Gammaproteobacteria bacterium
CTGATCCCCATGAGTTTATACCTTGGTGTGTTTACCGCAGTAATTCGAATGCAGCGGGATTTCGAAATCACCGCCATTCGCGCGGCTGGAGGCGGCCACGTGTTGTTGATTTCAGCAGCCTTAAAACTCAGCGCCATTGCCGCAATCGTTGTCGGGGCAGTCACGTTATACGTCGAACCTCGCGCTGAACTCGAACTCGTGGACATTCGCAACCAAACTGAGAACGAGGCAACGATTGCGGGTGTTAAAGCCGGTAGGTTCAAGGAATTGAGCGGCGGAAAGCGGATATTTTACGCCGAGACGGTGGCTGCCGACGAACGCACGCTCGAGAACACTTTTGTCCAAGTTCAAAACACCAACGACGTCGGGCTAATGCGATCAGAGAGCGCCTACATTGAGGTTAACGCAGAATCGAAAGATCGTTTTGCGGTTTTCATCGATGGAATCAGCTATGCGGGAATGCCCGGTGCACTCGACTACGTTGTGACCCGGTTCGATCGATATGCATTGCGCGTTGAAGACAGCTCGCCTCAAGACGTGACTCACAACGTCAATTACATCCATACCTCGGAACTATTGAAATTTCGCGGCCCAACGTACGCGGCCGAGCTTCAGTGGCGCATTTCCGCAGCCATAGCGACGCTTTTGCTGCCAATTTTGGCTATACTTATCGCTCTGGCCAGCCGCGGTTCGAGTTGGTATTTGGGGTTAATCACTGCGATTTCAGTTTATTTTGTCTACAGCAACGTCCTTGGTGTGGGTAAATCGTTAATCAAAAAAGGCGTTCTTGCGCCCAGCTTGGGTCTGTGGGTGATTCATCTCGGGCTCATCGCGATTGCCGTTGGCTTGCTTGTTTTGCAACGGCGACCCAACGGCTTCCGGTCGCGCCCGAAGCAGGAACTACTGCGCGCAGCCCGGTTCCGATAACGCCTTGGCCGAAATTTAAATCTTTCACCTAAACTAGAATATGCCGAAAATGACTTCTCTGCTTGAACAGTTACGCACAACTTTAAACGAACGCATCCTGCTGCTAGACGGCGCGATGGGCACGGTGATTCAGAATTACAAACTTGATGAACAGGCCTATCGAGGCGAACGGTTCGCCAAACATTCGGTCGACTTAAAAGGCAATAACGACCTCCTCACGTTAACGCAGCCAAGCATAATCGAGGCAATTCATCGATCGTTTCTGGACGCTGGCGCCGACATCGTCGAGACGAATACATTTAATTCAACTGCCATAGCTCAGGCCGACTATGACCTTTCTGATCTCGCCTATGAGCTGAATGTGGCTGGCGCGCAATTAGCCCGTCGGGTGGTTGACCAACATTCAGCCGAGACCGGACGAGAATGCTATATCTGCGGCGTTCTAGGTCCCACCAACCGAACCGCATCGGTTTCCCCGGACGTAAATAACCCTGGCTATAGGAACATTCAATTCGACGAACTCCGCGTTGCCTATCGGGAGGCCGTTGGCGGGTTAATCGTCGGTGGCGCTGACATAATTATGGTTGAAACCATTTTCGACACCCTCAACGCGAAAGCAGCTTTGTTCGCAGTACAAGAAGAATTCGAATCGCGCGGGCAGTCGTTGCCATTAATGATCTCGGGCACGATCACTGATCGCAGTGGCCGTACCTTAACGGGGCAAACCACCGAAGCATTTTGGAACTCACTGCGCCATGCCGAACCATTAAGCATTGGACTGAACTGCGCATTAGGCGCCACCGATCTGCGACCTTACGTGGAAGAGTTGTCGCGCATCGCCGACACATTCATCAGCGTTCATCCAAATGCCGGACTGCCAAACGAATTCGGCGAGTACGACGAAACGCCAGCTTCAATGGCAACGGTTCTAGAAGAGTTTGCGAGCGCAGGGTTTTTGAATCTCGTCGGAGGCTGTTGCGGTACAACGCCGGACCACATTCGTGCGATTAAAACCGCTACGAGTCGGCATGCGCCGCGAAAAATTCCGGACACCCCGACCATTTGTCGATTGAGCGGACTTGAACCGTTGAACATCACACCGGACGTCGGTTTTGTAAACGTTGGTGAGCGGACCAATGTAACTGGCTCGCCTAAGTTCGCCAAGCTGATTCAAGAACACAAACTCGAAGAAGCTTTAACCGTCGCACGACAGCAAGTAGAGAACGGCGCGCAGATCATCGACGTCAATATGGACGAAGGCTTGTTGGACTCTGAAGCATTGATGACAGAGTTTATCAATTTGATCGCCTCTGATCCGGACATAAGTCGCGTTCCGATAATGGTCGATTCATCTAAGTGGAGTGTTATCGAAGCGGGCTTGAAGTGTTTACAGGGCAAAGGCGTGGTCAACTCAATTAGCCTCAAAGAAGGCGAGGAGACGTTTCGTCACCACGCCAGCCAAGCGCGACGTTATGGAGCCGCTGTCGTAGTCATGGCGTTCGACGAATCCGGGCAGGCCGATTCAGCACAAAGAAAATTTGAAATAAGCGAACGATCCTATCGGATCCTAACCGACGAACTGGGTTTTCCCCCGGAAGACATTATATTCGACCCCAACATCCTCACGATCGCGACCGGCTTAGAGGAACACAACGACTATGCGAACGCCTTTTTCGAGGCGACTCGCCTGATCAAACAAAAATTACCGCACGCTCTCGTCAGTGGCGGGCTGAGTAACGTGTCATTCTCTTTGCGCGGCAACAATCCCGTTCGGGAGGCGATTCACGCCGTGTTTCTATACCACGCGTTCAAAAGCGGACTCGATATGGCAATCGTCAACGCGGGACAGCTCGGCATCTATGACGATATCCCTAAGGACTTGCTCGAAATTGTCGAGGATGTCGTGATGAATCGACACGCGGACGCAACGGATCGGTTGGTGACTTTCGCAGAGTCGGTAGAGAGTGGACCGGAGAAAGAGGCTCAAGTCGAACAATGGCGGAGCGGCACAGTTCACGATCGCCTGACGCACTCACTAGTCAAAGGGATCGCAGATTTCATCGTAGAAGACACCGAAGAAGCGCGCTTGCAATCTGAACGACCGATTCACGTCATTGAAGGGCCGCTTATGGACGGCATGAATGTGGTCGGCGATTTGTTCGGGTCTGGAAAGATGTTTTTGCCACAGGTGGTAAAAAGCGCTCGCGTCATGAAAAAGGCGGTCGCCCATCTACTACCCTATATTGAGGCCGCCAAAGCTGCTGGCGATACGAGTAGCGCGACCGGCAAGATCATTCTTGCAACCGTCAAAGGTGATGTCCATGACATCGGCAAGAACATTGTTGGAGTTGTGCTGCAATGTAATAACTTCGAAGTTATTGACCTTGGCGTAATGGTTGCCTGCAACGACATCCTGGATGCCGCGGTTCGAGAGAAAGCAGACGTTATTGGACTGAGCGGACTAATCACGCCATCCCTCGACGAGATGGCGCATGTTGCGAGCGAAATGCAACGTCGACAAATGACTCATCCGTTACTGATTGGCGGAGCGACGACGTCACGAGCTCATACGGCGGTAAAAATTGAACCCGGCTACAGCGGTGGCGCCGTCGTTCATGTGAAAGATGCCTCGCGGGCTGTTGGTGTCACAACAAAGCTACTTAGCGACGAATTGCGCGGTGGGTTCGCAAGTAAAATTCGCGACGAATACGCCACCGTACGTGAACGTCACCGCGAGCGCCAAGCGGGCATGGAGTGGTTAGATTTACCCGCCGCTCGGGAGAACAAATTCAACACGGATTGGATAAGTTATGTACCGCCAACCCCACAACGTCTCGGTATCGAAGTATTTGACGACTACCCACTTGAAGAGCTGATCGATTACATCGATTGGACACCGTTCTTCGTCGCTTGGGAACTGGCAGGAAAGTACCCGCGAATTCTGGACGACGAGATAGTCGGTGCGCAGGCGCGGGAATTGCATCACGACGCGCTCACCATGCTCGACGACATCGTCTCGAATCACCGACTCCAGGCGCGAGCGGTCATAGGCTTATATCCAGCAAATAGCGTCGGCGACGACGATATTGAATTGTCCGCAAGCGAGCATGGGAATGGCGAAATCGCAATCGTCCATACGCTTCGCCAGCAAAGTAAAAAACCCGCCGGCCAGCCTAATTTTGCGCTCGCAGATTTTGTTGCGCCAAAAGATTCAGCTGTGACAGATTATCTCGGGGCATTTGCGGTCAATGCAGGATTCGGACTAGAAGAAATGGTGGAAAAATTTGAAGCCGATCACGACGACTACCATGCGATCATGGCCAAGGCTCTCGCAGACCGTTTGGCCGAAGCGCTAGCAGAGCGCATGCATGTCAGAATTCGGCGAGAGTACTGGGGCTACACTAGCGACGAAGGTTTGGATAATAACGCGTTAATTTCAGAAAAATATCAAGGAATTCGCCCGGCACCCGGTTACCCCGCGTGTCCCGACCATACGGAAAAGCCAATGCTATGGAATTTGTTAGACGTTGAGAAAAACATTGGTGTCCGCCTAACTGAAAGCTTCGCAATGGTTCCAACGGCCGCCGTTTGCGGGTGGTATTTTTCACATCCTGAATCACGCTACTTTGGGGTCGGCAAGATTAATCGTGATCAGGTACGAGATTATGCTAAGCGAAAAGGCATGGATACAAAGGAAACAGAACGTTGGCTTGGCCCAAACCTTGGTTACGATACGGACCGGTAAGGCAATATGTTCGATTCACGCCGCCCAATAGCCGATTTACTCAATAGCGATGCGCCGGAATCGAACGTGCAAATCTGTGGTTGGGTGCGTACTCGGCGAGATGCGAAAGCGTTTTCTTTTTTTGAGATCAACGATGGATCGTCGCTGGCGAGCATTCAAGCAATTATCGATACCGACGAAGATAATCTGGCGGAACTCAAGTCAATCGGAACGGGTGCCGCGGTTTCGGTCGAAGGCAATCTGATTGAGTCCCTCGGTAAAGGACAGAAATGGGAAATCCAAGCGAGCAACGTTACGCTAGTTGGTGCGAGTCCAGAAGACTATCCGTTGCAGAAGAAACGACACTCGGATGAGTATTTACGCTCGATTGCCCATTTACGACCACGGACTAACAAATTCGGTTCCATGTTTCGGATCCGATCGCGGTTATCTTTCGCTGTGCATCAATTTTTTCAAGAACGTGGATTTCATTACGTTCATACGCCAATCATAACGGGATCCGATTGTGAAGGGGCCGGAGAAATGTTTCGTGTCACCACCTTCGATCTACCCAACGTACCGACACAAAATGATCGAGCCGATTACGCGGAAGATTTTTTCGCTAAAGAGGCGCACCTAACAGTATCTGGACAACTCGCGGTGGAACCGTATTGTTTGGCTCTTGGTAACGTTTATACATTCGGCCCCACATTCCGCTCAGAAAATTCCAATACGTCGCGACATGCGTCCGAATTTTGGATGATTGAACCCGAGATCGCCTTCGCGGACCTCTCTGACGACATGGATCTTGCAGAAGATATGCTGCGCTACCTGGTGCGTTTTCTTCGCGCAGAATGCGCAGAGGATCTCGCCTTATTCGAACAGTTCGTCGATAAAGAACTTTCCGCACGCCTTGATCTAATTGAGAATTCTGAATTCGTCCGAATATCATACGGTGAAGCCATTGAGATCCTTCGAGCGAGCGAAAAGGACTTCGAGTACGAGCCGACTTGGGGTGGCGATCTGCAAACAGAGCACGAACGCTTTCTGACGGAAACGCACTTTAAACGTCCTGTATTCGTATTCGACTGGCCGAAAGAAATTAAGGCTTTCTATATGCGCGAAAATGACGACGGAAAGACCGTCGCGGCAATGGACCTTCTGGTTCCGCAAATCGGAGAACTCATTGGCGGCAGCCAACGCGAAGAGCGCTTTGAAAAGCTTCAGCAACGTCTGGCCGAAGAGAATCTCGATGCGCAAGACTATTGGTGGTATCTCGAGACGCGACGCTTCGGTAGCGCACCGCATGCCGGTTTTGGACTCGGGTTTGAACGATTTCTAATGTTCGTAACTGGGGTCGGCAATATACGCGACGTTATTCCCTACCCGCGCACCCCGAAGCACTTGGAATTTTAGAACGGGACAACAGCATGAACGTCATGGTTGATTTTTGCGTCGTACCGCTAGGAGTGGGCGTATCCGTATCTGAATACATCGCTGAATGTGAACGAATCATCCGCGGCGCCGGACTCAACTCCCAGCTACATCCGTACGGAACCGTCATTGAAGGGGACTGGGACGTCGTAATGGGCGTTGTGAAACAGTGTCATGAGAAAGTCCACGAGATGGGCGCACCCCGCATTTCAACGTCGATGCGAGTCGGTACACGAATCGATCGAAATCAATCGATGCAAGACAAATTAGACAGCGTCGCGGAAAAATTAAACCGCTGATGCGCGCAACGTAACCCTACGAGAGGAAGCGAAAATGTCGACGACAATGATGAGCTACGTTCACGGTGGCAGTACGGAACCACTCAAGTACCTCACTATCGGACAGGCCCTCGATGATGCCGTCGCGCGATGGGGTAGCCGCGAAGCGCTGGTGTCTAGACATCAAGATATTCGCTGGACATTTGCACAATTAGACGCGGCAGCAAACGATTTAGCCACCGGGCTATTAGCGCTGGGTTTTGTCGCAGGAGATCGGGTTGGGATCTGGTCGCCGAATAATGTCGAATGGGTGGTGACGCAATTCGCGACTGCAAAAATTGGCTTAATTCTTGTCAACATCAATCCGGCCTATCGTATCGGCGAACTTGAATATGCGCTCAATAAAGTCGAGTGCAAAGGGATCGTCATAGCGGAACAATTTAAGACCTCAAACTACGTTGAGATGCTGAATAAATTAGCGCCCGAACTGGCACGCTGCGGTCCAGGAGATCTCCAAAGCACGAA
>CAWLAW010000153.1:0-6868 GCA_963854885.1 Gammaproteobacteria bacterium
TGCGTTCATCGACGCCGTGTGGGCGAAGGCAAGTTCATTCTTCACGGCCGGCAATATCGTCGTCAAAGTCGGACTCATCATCTTATTTTTCGGGATTTCGTTCCTGATTAAGTACGCGCACGAGCGCCACCTGTTGCCGATCGAATTTCGCCTTTCCGCAATTGCTTGTTTCGGGATGGGTCTATTACTAATCGGTTGGCGGCTACGGGCGCAAAAAGCAAGTTACGCGATGACGTTACAAGGCGGCGCCATCGGTATTCTATTTCTGACCATATTTGCCGCCGCGCGCCGTTATCATTTAATGTCCCTTGGCGCTTCGCACGGCAGTTTAGTGCTGCTCAGCACTTTTTTGCTGACATGGGCATTAGCGAACTGGCTGGATAGTACGCAGTTGGGCGATGCGTGGGTGCTAGCTTCGACGGCGGCCTTGCCCTGGATGGTAATTCTGCTTTTATCCCGCTTCGGGAGGTCGTTACGCCTCACGCGGTTCCTTTTCGATAAATTGCGGTATGCCGTCGGCTAGCCGGAGCCAATGCACTTTAGAATTGATATAGATATGTGCAGAAAGTCGTAAACTGGGTGCATCGTCGAGCGTTCCAGCGCGAATTCGTAGGCTGCTCGCGCCGTCGAGGTAACTATAAATTCCCGAGCCGCACGTTGGGCAAAAATAACGCGACTTATTTGCCGACGATCGAAAGCTCGTTATCACTTCGCTGCCCGAGGTGAGCGAAAAATGTTTTTGTAATACGGGAATATTGGCTGCAAATATTGAACCTTGCGCTTTGCGGCATTGCTTACAGTGACAATACACTAAACCGCCAATCCGACCAGAAATGTTGTAGCGCACCTGGCCGCAAAGACAGCCGCCAATTTCGCTCACACCGCGCCTGCCTTGGTATCTGAAATTCGTCGTCCTGCCATCTATAAGTGCCTAAAAGTATTTTTCTAAAACCACACCTAGCTGCGGTACCATTAACGATAAGAAAACGATCCCAGAATCGCGGGATTAATTCAACTACAAGCGCGCAGCCTGTGAGTAGCGGCCGCGACGATGTTTAAACCAATCAAAACCAAGAGGATGCCCAAACCGTGAGTAATGAAATCAGAGCCATCGTTGCGGAGCAGAATTCGGAAGGTAAAGTCGAAGCAAGCTTGAAGACACTAGCGCTGAGTGATCTACCAGACGAAGATGTTCTCATCGACGTGGCTTACTCCACAGTTAACTATAAAGACGGTTTGGCGGTAACCGGTAAGTTACCGATCTGCCGCAAGTTCCCAATGGTTTGCGGAATTGACTTATCCGGAACCGTCATTGAGTCGAGCCACGCAAAGTGGAAAACCGGCGACCGAGTGCTAGCGAATGGCTATGCTTTGTCGGAGGATTATTGGGGTGGCTACGCCGAGAAGCAACGCGTCAACGGCGATTTTTTAGTCCGGGTTCCGGAAGCGTTCGATTTAGAGCAGGTGATGGCAATTGGCACGGCCGGTTACACCGCGATGCTGTGTGTTCATGCCGTACTCGATCACGGAACGAAACCCGAAGATGGTCCGATTCTCGTCACTGGTGCTGCCGGCGGCGTCGGATCGGTGGCCGTAATGGCGATGGCGAAGCTAGGCTTTGAAGTGGCGGCGTCCACCGGCCGGCCAGAAACGGAAAGCTATCTACGCGCTCTCGGCGCTTCGCAGATCGTCGCACGTGCTGATTTGGCGCGCGCTAGCAAGCCGCTTGAGAAGGAAATATGGGCTGGGGTAATCGATGCCGTAGGCGACACGACGTTAGCGACCGCAATCGCACAGACTAAGCATGAAGGGATTGTTGCTCCGTGCGGCCTGGCAGGCGGGTTTGGATTGCCGGGCAGCGTGATGCCGTTAATTCTTCGCGGGGTTACGGTGCGCGGTGTTGAGTCCATCATGACCAGCATGGAGCGACGCGAACGCGCATGGGAAGCGCTTGCGGAACTAATTGATCAGGACAAGCTTGCTGAGGTGTTTACTACCGAACCGTTGGACAGAGCAATCGATGTCGGCCGTGAAATTTTGGGTGGGACGGTACGCGGTAGGGTCGTAATTGATGTGAATGCCTAGACTCGGCGGGGGAGGCAGCGCCATCGGTAGCTGCCTCCTGGATAACGAACAAAACTAAAAACGAATTGAAACGCCGCCGACGACCATATGTGTATCGATGTCAATTTCGACGTCAGCGGACACCAGGTTCGAATTCCGCGGGTCCGTGGTCCGCTCCAGGGTGTACTCGGGACTGCCGTGAATGTAACGATACTCTGTGAAGATATGCATCGAATCGCTCAGTTTAAAGCTAATCCCGGCGCCGGCCTTGTAACCAAACGACACATCGTTGTCGTCTTGTTTAGGGCTGACCAGATCGGTGAAGAATCCGTTGGTATCAATACTTGAAAACATGATGCCGGGTCCCGCCATCACATAGGGGGTAAATCGTTCGCCACGGTGACGGATGATGAGGTCGATCGAGGCAAGTGTGTTCGACACGCGGAAATCGCCGATCGTTCCGGGCCCAGATTGGTTGGTCGGATCGGGCATAAATGAGAATTGGGCGCTTTGCTGATCCATGTCCGAGTCGAAATGTGTCGCGTCGATCGCAATACCGATGTTCGGGTTGGTCTTTAGCCAAGAGCCAATTCGTCCACCGAACGTCGGTCCGTTATGGACTTCGAGATCCTTGATGCTGGATTTCCCTGGTGTCCCGTTAATCGGTATATCGATGTCAACATCTTGATTTTGCCCCCATTGGTAGCCGCCGAACACGTCGACAAATATTAACGGATCGCCTTCGGCCAATACCGGCGGGGCGACAACTAAATTGAACAAGAACAACGAGTTAGCAATTTTTTGGAAGCGCATGCATGACCCTCCTGAGACCCATCCTGCTCGATAAAACAACGAGTTATGCGCTTAATATAGAAATAACTTTAGACATATGCAAGTTAAATGTAAGAAAAAGTAACTATGCACAACAGCTTAGTGCGACTAGCGTAGATTTAACATTAATTGCTGCAGACTAGGCTTTTGCCTCCATCACAGCCAGTGCAATTCCTTCCGAACCGATTTGATCGCCTGCTTTGAAACGTAATTCTTTCACGACGCCGTCGTATGGGGCTTTAATCGTGTGTTCTATCTTCATCGCCTCGATGAGCATAATGGGATCGCCAGCAGCGAGCTCCTGTCCGACCTTTGCGAATACTTCCAACACCGTACCGGGCATTGGAGCGGCGAGACCACTACCCGCCTGTTGGGTTTCCCCGTCGACCGCAAACGGCTCCACGAGGTGCAGGGTATAGCGATCGCCCTGAAAGAATACGGTCGTGTCCGATGCGCCAACAATGACTCGTGCATGTCGGCGGATACCATCGAGGCGGACGACGACCTCGGCGCCTGACACAGACTCGAGAGTGCCGCTGACGTGCTCACCGGCTACCTCAAGTTGGTAGGTATTGCCAATATATTCGATGTTAATCACACGATCTTGGCCGCTATCAACAAACGTCAGTGTTTCGGTGTGATTTAAGTTGATCCGGAAAGGGTGAGTCGCATTCCATGGCGAGTGCGGCTCATCACAATTGCTTGAAGCTGACTCGCGGTTGCCGACGATGGCTAAAGCGGCGGTCGCTAACACGGTTATCGGGGCGGTCGTTACGGCTGGCAGCAAATCGCTGTGATATTGCTCAATGAAGTGCGTATCCACGGCGCCGGCCGCAAACGCATCGTGGCGGAGTATTTGCTTCAAAAATGCGGCATTCGTGGCAATCCCAGCAACTTCGGTTTGTTCAAGTGCTTGAATCGCTCGCCTTAATACCGCAGGCCGATCGTCGCCCTGGACGATCAGTTTCGCGATCATTGAGTCGTAGAATGGGGAAATTGTTAGCCCCTCGGCAATGCCATGATCCACGCGAATGTTTGATTCGGGCAAAGATAGGTGGGTGATCAGTCCGGTGGAAGGCGCAAAACTATTCATCGGATCTTCTGCGCACAAGCGCAGCTCTATCGAATGTCCACGCGCGTTAATTGTTGCTTGGTCAGGGAGTGCTTCTCCGGCCGCAACGCGAAACTGCCAGGCAACCAAGTCTTCGCCGGTGATCATTTCGGTGACGGGGTGTTCGACCTGCAGTCGCGTGTTCATCTCGATGAAATACACTTCGCCGCGAGCATCTACGACGAACTCGACCGTTCCAGCGCCCACGTATCCAGCCGCGTTGCCGGCGAGTACCGCCGAGTCGTGGATAGTTTTGCGCTGCGTGTCTTTTAATCCTGTTGCCGGCGCTTCTTCTATAAGCTTTTGGTAGCGTCTTTGCACCGAGCAATCGCGCTCGAATAAGTGCACCACGTTACCGTGGGTATCACCAAATATTTGCACTTCGATATGCCGTGGTCGCTCTATGTATTTCTCGAGAAGTACCGTGTCGTCGCCGAAGGCGCCGAGCGCTTCACGACGCGCGGATTGAAGGTTGGGGTCAAATTCTGTGGAATTATTGACTAAGCGCATACCTCGTCCACCACCACCGGCGGACGCTTTGATTAACACCGGGAAGCCGATTTTCTCCGCTTCACGAGCGAGATCACGGTCTGATACATCACCAAAATAGCCCGGTACGACCGGCACGCCATGTTCAGCCATAAGCGTCTTTGCATCGCGTTTTGAACCCATCGTACGGATAACGTCGGCACTCGGACCAACAAAACAAAGCCCGGCTGCCGCGCATGCAGCGGCGAAATCGGCGTTTTCCGACAGGAAGCCGTAGCCCGGGTGAATTGCTTGGGCGTTCGTTTGTTTTGCGGCCTGGATAATTTTCTCAATACTTAAGTAACTTTGCGCAGCTTGCGACGGTCCGATGTGCACTGCTTCATCGGTGAATTGTGTGTGTGGCGCGTGCGCGTCGGCATCAGAGAATATCGCAACCGTGCGAATTCCGAGTTGGTGCGCGCTGCGCGCAATGCGCAGCGCAATTTCACCACGGTTCGCAATAAGAATTTTTTCGAACATAACTCCTAACCTACATACGGAAGACGCCGAAAGGCGTCGGTTCGATTGGTGCATTAAGCGCCGCAGATATGCCTAGGCCAACCACCGAACGCGTATCTGCGGGGTCGATGATCCCATCGTCCCAGAGTCTGGCGCTGCCGTAGAATGGATTGCCTTGCGTTTCATATTGTTCTCTAATCGGGTCCATAAACGCCTCGGCATCTTCAGCAGGCCAAGTTTCTCCGGCTTTTTCAATATTGTCGCGTCGAACCTGAGCTAATACTTGCGCTGCTTGTTCACCGCCCATGACGGAGATCCGCGCGTTAGGCCAGCACCACAGAAATCGCGGGCTATAGGCGCGTCCGCACATACCATAATTTCCCGCGCCAAAACTGCCGCCGATAATGACAGTAAATTTTGGCACCTTAGCGCAAGCCACGGCGGTGACGAGTTTCGCTCCATCCTTGGCGATGCCGCCAGATTCGTACTTAGAGCCAACCATGAACCCGGTAATATTTTGTAAGAACAACAGCGGTATCCCGCGTTGGCAACAAAGCTCAATAAAGTGCGCACCTTTTTTCGCCGATTCCGAGAATAAGATGCCATTATTTGCCAAGATGCCGACTGGATAGCCGAAGATGTGGGAAAACCCACAGACAAGGGTCGACCCGTAAAGCTGTTTAAACTCATCAAACTCACTGCCATCGACAATCCGCGCGATGATTTCTCGAACGTCATAGGGTTTGCGCGCCTCGCTAGGCACGATCCCATAAATCTCGCCTGGGTCATAGGCGGGCGGGCGAACCTCAGCCATCGCTAGTGGATTGCTTTTAACTTGATTCAAATTCGCGACGATTCGTCGAGCGATGCTCAATGCATGTGGGTCATCATTCGCATAGTGGTCCGTGACTCCGGAGATTCTCGAATGCACATCGGCCCCGCCAAGGTCTTCCGCGCTAACGACTTCACCCGTCGCGGCCTTAACAAGCGGTGGGCCGCCTAAAAATATCGTGCCTTGGTTTTTCACGATCACCGCTTCATCGGACATTGCCGGCACGTAGGCGCCGCCAGCTGTGCAGGAGCCCATAACCACGGCAATTTGCGGGATGCCGAGGCCGGACATGGTCGCTTGATTGTAGAAAATTCGACCAAAATGCTCGCGATCAGGAAATACTTCGTCTTGCTTAGGGAGAAAAGCGCCCCCGGAGTCGACGAGGTACACGCAGGGGAGTCGATTTTCGCGAGCAATTTCTTGCGCGCGAAGATGTTTTTTCACCGTCAACGGATAGTAAGTGCCACCTTTTACGGTTGCATCGTTTGCTACTACCATGCATTCGATTCCCGCGACGCGCCCGATACCAGTGACGATGCCAGCGCTCGGTACGCCGTCGTCATACATGCCTAATGCGGCAAATTGACCGATTTCTAGAAACGGAGAGCCCGGATCGAGGAGTCCGTTAACCCGTTCGCGCGGTAGCAGCTTGCCGCGTCCGATATGCCGCTCGCGCGATTTTTCGTTACCACCGAGTGCTACCTGCGTTGCCTGTACTCGCAGGTTCTCAACCAACGCCGCCATTGCGCTTTGGTTGTCGTTAAACTCGCTGGAGCCGTTATCGATTTGTGTCGTAATCTTAGTCATAGACGCCCAAATTTCCGGTCGTTGGTGTCTCCCGTCCGGGCTGCGGACAATTTTGGAGAATTTCGATATTTGCGATTATCTTACCTGCACGTAAGAAATATTCACAAGACTTTTGTATCTGTCGCATTTATCTGCTCGGCGAGTGCATCTAGAGCCTCGCGCTCAACTTCATCCATTAGATTAAATGTATCATTTATATCTTTAATTTTTAACGATAATTTCTTTCTGTATTCTCT
>CAWLAW010000154.1:0-6860 GCA_963854885.1 Gammaproteobacteria bacterium
AGACGACGCCGATAACCCGGTACGCTATGTCTTAAGTGCGGGTATGCCTGCCACATTGTGGGAAAAATTCGAGAGCCGTTATAGTTTGGAGGTCTACGAATTTTATGGTGCGGCGGAAGGCGGATTAACGATTAATGCCCCCGGTAGCGCACCGGTTGGGAGCATTGGCCGACCGCCGCCAACATCTGAAGGGCGCATCGTTGACGAGAACGATAATGAATGCGCAGACGGCGAACCGGGCGAAATTGTTTTTCGTAATGCCGACGGCAGCTGCCCTGTCGTTTCCTACTTTAACAACGTGGAAGCCTCAACCAAGAAAACCGAAAACGGCTGGCTGCGCATGGGCGACATTGGCTACCGTGACGAAAATGCTTGTTACTACTTTTTGTACCGTAAAGGCGGCGGCATCCGGCGCAACGGCGACTTCATTAATCCCGCATTTGTTGAGAAGGAACTTGCAGAACACCCGGCCATCGATGATGTCTTCGTCTATGGCGTGCCATCTTCCAATGGCGTTCCCGGCGAGAAAGATGTGGTTGCGGCGATTGTGCCCGCCGACATGCAGAAATTTACGGCTGAGGAAGTTTTTGCCTCGTGCCGCCAGCATCTCGAATCCAGTTTCGTGCCGAGCTATTTACAAGTCGTACCAGAAATACCAAAAACGGCCTCTGAAAAACCGCAGGAACGTTTTCTTCTTGAGGCGTTTAACGTCGATGCGGACAACATCTTCACAGAGTGAGGCGGTGGATAGAGTCCGGGACCGGCCTTTGTCGAAGGCCAATCCCGGAGAAAAATAGCTATCTAGAATAAACCGGGCGCTTTGAGTTTCAGTGCGGCTTCCAAAAACTCCAACTCTTTTTCGCGTTCCGGCAATGGCGCCGGCCGCGTAAACATCTTGTCTTGTTTTAATTCTTCGATGACTTCTTCGCTGCGCGGATACGGATTACCGAAAGAATTCAGCGCAAATAAATCCTCGAACGGCTGACGTGGACGCTGACCGCCTGCTTCCCAATGCTCTTCTGGATAGCCAACCGTCTGCATCAACAATAGTCGACAATGGTCGGGTATGCCGAGCGCCTTTAAAATGCCCTCGCCTTCAGGCGAACCGAGAAAGCAGGTGCCGAGGCCCATTTCGTAAGCCATTAACGTCGCCTGGGCGATGCCTTGTCCGCAATCGATTTCATTTAGGCCCGGCTGTTTTAAAAAATCCTTAATCCCATCAAAAGCCGGCAAAAAATTCTCTTCGAGTGCTTTTTTCTTTTTCTCAACATCCCCAAATCCGAGCGCACCGACTGACATTAATTGGCGCAAGCGATCACCTTGTTCGTCGACGACTTCCGGGTTGCAATACCAAACGATAACGACCGGCGCGACTTTCAGCTGCCAACCGACCACAACGGCTTTTAACGAATCGAGGATTTCTTGGGATGCACTCTCTCGATGTACGGCGACGGCGCGGAGACTTTGTACATTGCCCCAATGCGTCGCGATCCGAGCTGCTTCGAACATTCGTTGAATTTTTTCGGGTTCGACGGGCATATAGGGTTTTACAAAGCGGATAGACCGACGGCGGCCGATGACTTCTCTCAATTCCATGGGGATTCCTCTAGTTCATTATTAGTAATATTTCGGTTTCTTGACTCTAGTATAACGTCCGCTCGCGACAAATTGGGCCCGCGAGGCGGCGGCTTTGGGCAAAGATTTCATGTCATTCGTGTGGCTGAACACGAACCTAGACTAATTCCGTCGTTGGTGGCCATAATCGCGATCTCAAGATAAATATATAGCCCGAAATTTAAGAGGTCAGACATGGCAAAACTTTTGTACATTGAATCGTCACCGCGCAAAGATCGCTCGCACTCTATTAAAGTCGCTCAAGCGTTTATACAAGCTTACCAAGCGAAAAACCCTAGCGATGAAGTTGATACCCTTGATCTTTGGCGCGCAGGTTTACCGCCATTTGACGGCGACATGATCAACGCAAAATATGCCGCAATGCACGGCACGGAACAAAACGCGGGCGAGGCCACGGAGTGGGGCGAGGTCGGAGAAATATTCAACCGATTTAATGCTGCGGATAAGTACTTATTCAGCGTGCCGATGTGGAATTTTGGGATCCCATATATTTTGAAGCAGTATATCGACATCATTACCCAGCCCGGCATGGCTTGGAGTTTCACGCCGGAAACGGGCTACAGTGGCTTGGTGTCGGGCAAGGCCGCAGTCGTCTACTCCAGTGCCGGGGTCTATCATGAAGGTAGTGGTGCGGAAGCATTCGACAACCAACGACCGTACTTCCAAGCGTGGCTAGGTTTCGTTGGGATTACCGACGTTTCCGCAGTAACTTGTGCACCCATGCTTGGTGCACCCGAGGACGTGGAGCAAGCCGCTAGTGATGCGGTCGCTGCAGCAAAGAGTCTAGCTGCTGAGTTCTAGCGAGGTTGTAGCAAGAAGTGGCTCACACAATCCGTGGGAGCCACTTCGATTCGATATCAACCGATGTTAGGGCGCGCAGATACTACTTCGCAGCCTCGCGTTCTTTGACCTCCTTAATCACGTCTTCGGCGACGTTATTTGGGCACGGCGAGTAGTGTGAGAACTCCATCGAAAACTGCCCACGCCCCGAAGTCATGGTACGTAAGTCGCCAATGTAACCAAACATTTCGCTCAGTGCGACATCAGCTTTTACTCGGACTCCAGAAACTCCTGCTTCTTGATCTTTGATCATGCCACGACGTCGGTTGAGGTCGCCGATGACGTCACCGACGTGATCATCGGGAGTGAACACGTCGACTTTCATGATCGGCTCGAGTAACTGTGGTCCCGCTTTCGGTATCGATTGGCGATAGGCCGCGCGCGCTGCTGTTTCAAACGCAACGGCGGACGAGTCGACAGCATGAAAACCACCATCGACCAGCGTGACCTTAAAGTCTAAACATGGGAATCCGGCCAAAACACCGCGTTCGATACTGTTCTTGAACCCTTTTTCAACGGCGGGCCAAAATTCGCGCGGCACGTTGCCACCGGTTACCGTCGATTTAAACTCAAACCCCGTACCGACTTCGCCGGGTTCGATGACGAAATCGATTTTCGCAAACTGCCCGGAACCACCTGTTTGTTTTTTGTGTGTGTAAGTATCTTCGATTCGTTTGGTGATCGTTTCGCGATAGGCAACCTGAGGTTTACCGACTTCGACTTCGCAACCATGCGTTCGCTTAAGAATGTCGACTTTGATATCCAGATGCAGCTCGCCCATGCCCTTGATAATCGTTTCGCCGCTGTCGATATCAGTTTCAACTCTGAAAGATGGATCTTCTTGGATCATCTTGCCCAGTGCGATACCCATCTTTTCCGCACCGGCTTTATCTACGGGCGCAATTGCGACCGAAATAACCGGATCCGGGAATACCATCGGCTCTAAAGTCGCCGGGTTTTTAACATCGCATAAAGTGTGGCCGGTCTGGACATTCTTCATCCCGAGTACCGCGACGATGTCACCGGCCTGCGCGGAATCGACATCCTCGCGTGAATCGGCATGCATTTCGACGATCCGACCGATTCGTTCGGTTTTTCCCGTATAGGTATTCAGCACATTCGTGCCTTTCTCAATTTTGCCTGAGTAGATTCGAATAAAAGTTAGCGCGCCATAGCGATCATCCATAATTTTGAATGCCAGAGAACGCATTGGCTTGTCGACGTCGACGATTGCGACTTGGCCGGTCTCATTCCCTTCGAGATCAATTTCCGGCTGCGGCTTAACCTCCATTGGATTCGGCAGGTAGTCGACAATCGCATTGAGCACGAGTTGCACGCCCTTGTTTTTGAACGACGATCCGCAATAGGTCGGGAAAAACGACAGGTTAATAGTTCCAGTTCTGATGCAACGTTTGATCGTATCAATGTCCGGCTCCTCCCCGTCGAGGTACTTGCCCATCACATCGTCATCTTGCTCGATGGCTAACTCAATCAGCGCTTCGCGATATTCTTCAACCCGGTCGACCATATCAGCTGGCACATCCTGTTCGGTATAGTTCAGCGGGTCGCCAGATTCGTCCCAGATCCACGCTTTACGCGTGATCAAATCGACCACTCCGATGAACTGATCTTCGATACCAATGGGTAGGGTCATTACCAAGGGGTTCGCACCAAGTACGTCTTTTACTTGTTTCACAACGCGATAAAAATCAGCGCCTGTTCTATCGAGCTTATTCACGTAGATGATGCGTGACACTTCCGAATCGTTGGCATATCGCCAGTTCGTTTCCGACTGGGGTTCAACGCCGCCGGAACCGCAAAATACCCCGACACCGCCATCTAGCACTTTTAGTGAGCGATAGACTTCGATCGTAAAATCAACGTGTCCGGGGGTATCAATTATGTTGAGCTGGTGCTCATTCCAAAAACACGTTGTGGCTGCGGATTGAATTGTGATCCCGCGTTCCTGCTCTTGCTCCATGAAATCCGTCGTCGCCGCGCCATCGTGTACTTCGCCGATTTTATGTATCTTTCCCGTGAGCTTGAGAATGCGCTCGGTAGTGGTCGTTTTTCCCGCATCTACGTGGGCGAAGATGCCTATATTCCGGTACAGCGTAAGGTCTTTCATGATATCTCTCTGATAAATTTCGACAGCGCGTAGTGGATTCTCTCAAATTCTGCTCTTAAGAGGAGGCACATTGCGTTCGCCGACGACCACGACATGCGGTCCTGATTCTGATTGGTAGCCAAGCAGGGGCGCATCTTAATCGTCTACCGCCCGGATCGGAACAGTTTTTCCAAATAAAACCGGAATTTTCGCGATAAAATTGAAATTTAAGGTCGTTTAGGACGTTTGCGGCCAAAAATGGGCATTCAACGAGGAAACAAACCAGAGGTGTGGTTCCCACGGCCTCGCTGAATTTCCGTAGAATTGTTGCTTCGATTAAGCTAGTACACGACCTTTACCCATCTGGCCTTATAAAACACTGACCACGTGACTATTGCGAATTTACACTCTTTTCGAGTCGCGAAACTCGAGATCCTTGCCCAAGACACCCTGGCGCACCTCGGCAACGCCACTGGATTCTTTTGCGAGTATCGCGGTCGGACCTTTTTAGTGACTAACTGGCATGTTGTTTCTGGCCGTAATTACCAAACAAACCACCCGCTGCATCGCAGTCAGGCCCTGCCTGGCGCACTGAAAGTACACACGCATCTCACGACCGGAGCGCAGGCCAGCGAGAGCACACTGTCATCATCCACGGTTTTTCAAATTTCTCTAGCCAACGGCGATGGCTCACCGTGCTGGCTACAACACCCATTATTCGGCACTGATGTCGATGTGATTGCGATCGACGTCAGTTCGCGAATCGTCGATTGCGAAAGAATTTTTCGCATTAACTTAGAAACGGAACTCGCACGCGACACCGATTTGTCAGTGATGGACCAAGCATTCGTCACCGGTTACCCGCTCAGCGCAACAACGACTCCAAACAGTTTGCCGATCTACAAAAGCGGTACGATCGCATCCGAGCCTCGTGTATTTGATTCCATTCCGCGAATTTATATTGACGGTAAAACTAAAACAGGTATGTCGGGATCGCCGGTGATGGTGAAACAGCAAGCGCATTCGCAAAAACGGTTAACTGGGATCGAACGCCTAGAGAATGGTCTCGACTTTATTGGAATCTACAGTGGGCGTGAGCGACAAGAGCGGAGTGAGTTTGAGGCCGAACTAGGCATTATATGGCCGTACAAAGAATGTTTAATTCCGATCGTTGAATCCTACGTCACCGAGATGATTTCTGCCTCGCACGCATTTACCAGTCGATCGTCGTAGGGTCGATCGATCGTTAATTATCGACCGCGCTTACAATTCGGCGACAAACTGGATTATCGCAGCGTCAAATGCTTGCGGACTTTCCGCAAATGGCCAATGACCTGATTTCTCGATAGTAACCATTTTGCAGTTCGGCATTTTATCGCGTAGAAATTCGTGATACTTGGGCGGTGTCAGCGGATCTTGCTTACCGCAAATCGCCAGCGCTGGCGCATCGATACCGCCGAGGCGGCTCAGAAAGTCACAACTATCGTCGGCAATCCAGTCTTTGTAGATTACTTGTGGATCACAACCGGCGTTGATGCGGTTGATTTCGTCGACGACACTTTGGGGCGTCCCATCCGCATAGCCGAATCGACTATTCACTTGAATAGAACGATCGCCGGCGGCAATTTTTCGTGCTTGATCGATAACTTTTGGATTGACCCGAAGACGCGCGCCAGTGTCGATCAAGAGCAAACCGCTGACCAAAGAATCAAAATACACTGCCAATGCCAGGGCGATACCGCCACCCATCGAATGTCCCGCAACAATGCAGGAATCCCAATTGAGATCTTCGATTAGCGCAGCGACATAAAACGCGTGTTCGACGACACTGCGAAATCCCCCGCCGCTAGATTTGCCATGCCCAGGTAGATCTATCGCGACGATTTCATGATGCTGCGAAAGTGCACGGTGATGTCGTTCGAACACTCGTCCGTTACAACCCGTACCGTGGATATACAATAGGCGACGCGAATTAGTCGAATCTTTTGCGGCAAAATGATCGTAGTGAATTTCAAGCCCGTCAATGTTCGTAGTCGGCACTTCCCGTCGCTCCCAGTTTCTATTTGCTTTTCGCAACCAGAATTAAGAAAGGCCGCTATTGCGGCCTTTCGTGAGATTGAATATCGTTCAACCTCTGAACCATTTCAGCGGTTCATGAACCTCATGCAGACAAAAGAATTTCTTCCATATTCTGATCGAGATCCAAAGGCTGTTTCGATACTAGGTTTATCTCACTAGACATATGGATCACCTCCTCTTAAATAATTAATTCGCAGAC
>CAWLAW010000155.1:0-6840 GCA_963854885.1 Gammaproteobacteria bacterium
CAACGAATGGAAGAAGCGGTCGATGGCGAATACCAAAACTACAAGGCGTTTAATGGTGCGTATGTCCGTGAACATTTCTTCGGCAAATATCCAGAGCTGAAAGAGATGGTTGCGAACATGAGTGACGATGATATCTGGCGCCTGAATCGTGGCGGCCACGATCCTCATAAAGTATTCGCGGCGTACGCAGAAGCGATGACGGCTTCCGGAAAACCAACAGTAATTTTATGCAAGACGGTGAAAGGCTACGGCATGGGCGAAGCCGGCGAAGGAAAGAACATCACCCATTCACAGAAAAAAATGGGTGAGGAATCGCTTAAGCATTTTCGCGACCAGTTTAATATCCCGATTTCCGATGAAGAAATCTCGGCGGCGCCGTTTTACAAGCCTGCTGAAGATTCTCCGGAGATGGTCTACCTGCGCGAACGCACCGAAGCCATGGGCGGTTTTTTACCGCAGCGGCGCAATCACGCGGAGTCGCTACCTATCCCAGACATTAGCATTTTCGATAATATGTTGAAGGGGACAGGCGAACGAGAGATTTCTACGACGATGGCGTTCGTGCGAATTCTCACAGCACTAACCCGAGATAAGGTACTGGGGCCGCGAGTTGTCCCAATTATCCCAGACGAAGCACGCACATTTGGCATGGAAGGGATGTTTCGCCAGCTGGGAATATACTCCTCCGTCGGCCAATTATACGAGCCCGTCGATCACGACCAAGTGATGTACTACAGAGAGGATGTAAAGGGGCAAATCCTGGAGGAAGGAATCAACGAAGCAGGGGCAATGTGTTCATGGATAGCGGCGGCAACGGCCTACACCAATCACAACTTACAAATGATTCCGTTCTACATCTATTATTCGATGTTTGGTTTTCAGCGCATCGGAGACCTCGCGTGGGCCGCCGGCGACATGCAAGCTCGCGGGTTTTTGTTGGGTGGTACCGCGGGTCGAACGACGCTCGCCGGTGAAGGATTACAACATCAAGATGGCCACAGTCATCTACTCGCGGCGACGATCCCAAATTGCATCTCCTACGATCCGACATTCGCCTACGAGCTTGCGGTGATAATTCATTCCGGCATGCGGCGAATGTTCGTCGATCAAGAAAATGTTTTCTACTACATTGCCGTGATGAATGAGACCTACGTTCAACCGGCGATGCCCGATGGGATCGAAGACGGAATCATTAAAGGAATGTACACGCTAGATAAAAATGCCGAGGCCAAAGTGCAACTTCTCGGCAGCGGTACGATACTACGCGAAGTAATAGCAGCGGCGGAAATTCTGGAAAAAGAATTCGGGATCCTAGCAAATATCTGGAGTGTCACGAGCTTCAACGAACTCCGTCGCGATGGGTTGGATTGTGATCGTTGGAATATGCTCAACCCGGGCAAACCGCCGCGCGTAAGCTATGTCGAACAATTACTCGACGGCCAATCGGGTCCAGTAGTCGCGGCGACAGATTACATGAAGGCTTACGCTGATCAAATTCGCGAATTTGTACCGCAAAGATATCGCACCTTGGGAACGGATGGCTTCGGTCGTTCCGATTCGAGGGAACAATTGCGCGATTTCTTCGAGGTGGACCGCAACTACGTTTGTTTAGCCGCCCTAACGGCGCTAGCTGATGATGGCGAAATCGATCGCAGCACATTAAATGCGGCTATTAAGAAACTGAATATCGATCCGAACAAACCCAACCCGGTGACAGTCTAACTCTCGACGTTGTATGGAATTTGAATGAGCACAAAAATCCCCGTTAGCGTTCCGGATATCGGAGACTTCGATGAAGTTGAAGTCATCGAGATACTTGTTGCCGTTGGTGACGTCGTAGAGATTGAAGATCCACTTGTTACACTGGAAAGCGACAAAGCAACAATGGATATTCCGGCTCCGCAGGCCGGGGAAATCGTCGAAATTTCAGTCTCGCTCGGCGACAAGGTGGCTGAAGGCTCCGTAATAGTCGTCATTACAGCCTCCGAGAATGCCGCGCCGGATTCAAGCGAAGCTGAAAATACAAGCGAACAAACTAACCAAGAGCGCAATAAAGCCGAAACACCCGCCGAGGAAAGCCCGGCGGCTCAGGCAGCTCCGGGCTCGCAAGCAACAACGATCCGGCAAGTTGTTGTTCCGGATATCGGCGACTTTGATTCAGTCGACGTCATTGAGATTCTCGTCCAACCGGGAGACGTTGTTGCCCTAGAAGATCCCTTGATCACGCTAGAAAGTGATAAAGCAACGATGGATATCCCTGCACCAGGACCCGGCACAGTGGAAGAAATCATGGTCGCTATCGGAGACAAAGTCGCCGAGGGACACGTAATTCTGCTGCTCACTGCAGCAGCTGAAGCAGTTTCTGTAGAAAAGAAAGACACACCGGCTCCGTCTGCTACTGCCGTTAAGCCGCCGGCAACGGGCAGCACTGGACCGACCGCCGATTCGTCGATAAAACCCGTTCCGGCATCCACAGCTGGTTCGAGATCGAAAGCCTATGCGAGTCCTAGCATCCGCAAATTTGCACGCGAACTCGGGGTAGAGCTTGGCTTAGTGAGCGGATCCGGGCGCAAAGGCCGGATCGTTAAATCAGACATCCAAGCGTTTGTAAAAACCGCAATGTCGGCAGGCGCCAGTTCCGCTTCCGCGGGTTTAGGCAGCTTCAAAGCGCCGACGATAGATTTTTCGAAATTCGGCCCGATCGAAACGCAGTCGCTGAGCAAAATCAAACGACTAACGGGCCAAAACCTTCATCGCAGCTGGATTGTCGCGCCACACGTGACGCAGTTCGATGAGGCCGATATTACCGATCTCGAGGCCTTTAGAAAATCCCAAGCAGGGGCCGCAAAAGAGCAAGACGTTAAGCTCACGATGCTCGCTTTCTTGATAAAAGGGGTCGTGCGCGGGTTACAAAAATTCCCAGACTTTAATGCCTCACTCGCACCGGATGGCGAATCGCTAATTGTGAAGGGCTATTTCAACGTCGGTATCGCGGTAAATACACAACACGGACTCGTCGTCCCGGTACTTCGCGACGCTGATAAAAAAGGACTGTTCGAATTGGCCGGCGAACTAGGTGTCCTCGGGGAAAAAGCTCGAACTCGAAAATTATCGCCGGCGGACATGCAAGGCGGGTGCTTTACTATCTCGAGTCTCGGCGGCGTTGGCGGTACGGCTTTCACTCCGATCATCAATGTCCCGGAAGTCGCAATATTAGGGGTGTCACGATCGGCGATTAAACCCGTATTTATCGATAATGAGTTCGTACCGAGGCTAATGTTGCCGCTAGCGCTTTCCTACGATCATCGTGTCATCGACGGTGTCGCGGGCGCACAGTTCACGTCGCATCTTGGCGCCGTTCTTGGCGACATTCGCGAGCTTCTACTCTAACGATAGGGATCAGCGTGCAATGGCTGTCCAATTGCCGAAAGCGCGATTCTCGATTTGCGTACTTGAAGATAGTAAGTCGCGGCTATTACTTCTCAAACGTGCTCTTGATGACCCCATCGGCGGCGGCTTGTGGGGCTTCCCTGCCGGCCACATTGAAGCCAGTGAATCAGCGCATGAGTGCGCGTTACGAGAAATGGACGAAGAAATCGGTAACGCTCACGAGTTGCTGGAAATTAGTCGCCTAGGTCCAATTCGCGATACGTTCTATGGTGGCAAATACGAGATTCATCTTTTTCATTTTCGTTGGATAGATGGTGAAGTAGAGCTTAACCACGAGCATACGAGCTATGCCTGGGTCGATAAGACCGAATTTATCCGCTACGAGGCGATGTTGGGAACCGAGCAGGATATCGTGCTGCTAGATATTTGGCCGAAAGAAATCTTCACCTCGGATAGACTTGGTGTCCTACCCCAGCCGGCACGATAATCGACCTTCCATTCTGATTTAGCGGATCCACCTAAACCATCGCCTGTCACCTCCGAATCGCTGGATCCAGCCCCCTCAAGCATGCTCTACAGCTCGAAATATTATTGCGGATACTTAAATTAACAGCCAAAGACTTAGGCTGAGGGCGAAGACTCGTCCCATGTGGACACAAAAAATGAACGATTATTCCTTATCTGCGAAGAATTGTTGAGCGCCTACTAAGCCCTTGTTCCGCTAGGTCAAGTTATCGGCTGGTAGATTTTCTGGATCTTGACTGGTGGGCTATCTGGATAACCAAGGTGCCTGGACGACCGATTAAGACGCAGGCACAATGCGCGCTCCGCGCATAGCATCAATGACAGGCAAATGGCCGAAAAATCTATCAAAAAAGTTGTACTCGCCTATTCCGGGGGTCTAGACACCTCGGTAATTCTGCAATGGCTACAAGAAAAGTACGACTGCGAAGTCGTCACATTCACTGCTGATATTGGTCAAGGTGAAGAGCTCGAACCGGCGCGCACCAAGGCTGAGCAAATGGCCGTTAAGGAGATCTACATAGACGATCTAAAAGAAGAATTCGTGCGCGACTTTGTTTTCCCAATGTTTAGAGCAAATGCTATTTACGAAGGTGAGTATTTACTCGGCACCTCTATCGCCAGACCTCTCATTGCAAAAAGGCTCGTTGAGATTGCACGGGAAACGAACGCCGACGCCATTTCACACGGCGCAACCGGCAAGGGTAACGACCAAGTTCGATTCGAACTCGGTGCTTATGCACTGGAGCCGGATATATCTGTTATTGCCCCGTGGCGCGAGTGGGATCTAAATTCACGTGAAAAATTGTTAGCCTATGCTGATAAAAACTCGATTCCGATCGAATATCAAGCAGGTAAGAAGTCGCCCTATTCCATGGACGCCAATTTGTTACATATTTCTTACGAAGGAGGTGTCCTCGAAGATCCTTGGGCATCGCCGGAAGAATCAATGTGGCGATGGAGCGTCTCCCCAGAGCAAGCGCCGGACCAAGCCCAAACCCTAGAACTCGAATTTGCAAAAGGTGACATTGTCGCGATTAACGGCAAGGCTTATTCGCCCGCAGAAGTTCTGGCGAAGCTAAACGACATCGGAGGTTCACACGGTATCGGAAGACTCGACATCGTGGAAAACCGCTATGTCGGCATGAAGTCTCGCGGCTGTTACGAGACGCCTGGGGGTACGATCATGTTAAAAGCGCATCGCGCAATAGAATCGCTGACCCTCGATCGCGAAGTCGCTCATTTGAAAGACGAGATGATGCCACGCTACGCCTCACTCGTTTACAACGGATACTGGTGGAGTCCTGAACGCGAATTACTACAAAAAATGATTGATGATTCGCAAAAATACGTAAACGGCTTTGTACGACTGTCTCTCTACAAGGGAAATGTCACAATCGATGGCCGTCGTTCGGAGCGCGATAGCTTATTTTCGGGAAATTTGGCCACATTTGAAGATGATGCAGGCACGTACAACCAGGCGGACGCCGAAGGCTTTATCAAATTAAACGCGCTGCGGTTGCGGGTTGCTGCAAGGCGTCGACCGTAAGCGGCCCGAAACTGAAAATAACGTAGCGAGGCGGCCTAGCGTGCCGCCTACCGATCATTTAGTCCGCGCCGTGACCCGACATCGCCGGGTCTGTCAACCTTGGGTGTGACACCCACTAATCGACAGGCACACGACGCTGCAATTTTTGACAGTTAGCTAACCCGTTTGTGATGGCCGTCACGGTCACGCGCTTACGGGTGTGACCGCCATCACAACCGTTCACGAGCTAATTTTAGCCGCAGAGATTACCCTAGATCGTTCAATTTTGAGATTCACTTGCGGAACAGGTAATGATCATTCTGTTGAATAAACTAAGGATAGGGTAACCCGCCGTGAGCGGACAAAAATCAACAATTCATATCAGTCCCAATCCTACGACCGAACTACCGGCGCCTGGAATTCCCCTCAATGATTTGAATTCCGACACTGAACAAAATCAATCGAAGCAAGAACCCCGCTGGTCAATTCGCAGTTGCTATGTTCGCCAAGCCGGAGCCTGGTGGTGCGCCACAAACCTGATCGCTGCATTTTCCTGCGCGATTATCGCTTGGGGCACGATATCGTCGACTGTAACTGTTGCTTGGCTACTATTTACGGCGTTAAACGCCATCTTGTACATGAAAATTTCGTCCGGAAGCGTCGCTTGGCTGAGCTCTAACGGTTCTGACGACATCTCTACTCAAGGCGCGCTCGCGATTGCGTTTGGATTTATTTGGGGGACGATGGTACTCGGATCTACCCCGGATTTAAGCGTCACGCAGGCGCTAGTCGTTGTCGGCATTACCTTGATGATCGCGATAGCGGGATTGTTAGTCTTCGCACCTCATCTCGGCGCCTATCCCGCGTTTCTTATCCCATTAGCGATAATTTCCGCGTTCGGTCTTGAGCAAAACGCGGCCATTACGCACGGCGCTTTGGGGGTCGCAGTAGCTGCAGTATTCTTGTTTGGACTATCCGCCATTTACGCGAAATTTATCCGCACAACAATGAATGCTGCGACGAGTATGGCGAGCTTGTGCGGAATTCAGTTCGAATCGACCCACGCAGGTATTGGACTATTTTTGGACATCCAGTACCGTGCACTAAAACAATTAATTCGCGATCGACGTCGCAGCATCGCAACGCTCGATGCAATCGGTGAGGCGATTATTACGACCAGCGAGGTCGGTCTAGTCGATTACATGAACCCGGTAGCAGAAGTTCTAACCGGAGTAGAATCCGGGCAGGCACACGGTAACCATATAGATGGCATTGTAAAGCTCATTGGACGAGACGATTCATTATCGGTTTCGTCAATCATCGAATTATGCCGCCTCGAAGGCCGCGTCAAAAGTAACGGGCAACGGGTCAGTTTGTAGCGCAACGATGGGGTCGAGTAC
>CAWLAW010000156.1:0-6812 GCA_963854885.1 Gammaproteobacteria bacterium
CGAGCAATAGTTTCGGTGTCCGGACGGCCATCGGCAGTTTTAATACCAAAATCGACAATACAATTATAACCGCGCCAGGATTATGCCGTATTGCCACACGATTGGCTGCTTATGACCTTAGTTAGTGATTATGGACAGGGCTTGGAGATCTTATACTCGAACTAAACGAAAGGCGCATCAGACGCGAGAATATTGTTGCCGATCCCGAACGCCTAAATGTTCCGGTACGAGTGCATCGCCGTGCGCAAATTATTGCGAATAATTCGAAACGAGATGCCAATTTATTTAACGCATGCGTGGTGCAATTTCGTGACCTCGATAGCGGTAACGATTTATTCAACGAGTAGCGTAAATACTTCGTTCGTTCAGCGTGAAATTTTGTTAAACTACGCGCACGCGATAATTGGATTCTAGGCACAATTCATATGTCATCAGCACGCTGCAACCTCAAGCCGGATTGTTTCGAAAAACTTACACACGTCCGGACAGTAAAAACGGCGATCGCGATGTGGGTTCTGATAGTCACCATTGTCGCTGTAATACCCGGCGTTTTCCCACTTCAAACAGCTCACGCACAGAGCGCTGGCGATGAGCTGCTGTTGGACGACGGCGACGATCTGCTATTAGACGATGGCGACGATTTACTCTCCGATGATTCAGACGGCGACGATCTGCTATTAGACGATGGCGACGATTTACTCTCCGATGATTCAGACGGGGACGATCTGCTATTAGACGATGGGGACGATTTGCTCTCCGATGATTCAGACGGGGACGATCTGCTATTAGACGATGAGGACGATTTGCTCTCCGATGATTCAGACGGGGACGATCTATTATCGGACGATGGTGATGATTTGCTCTCCGATGATTCGGATGGGGACGATCTACTTTCAGGTGATGACGAATCAACTGCCTCGGCAGTGGACGAACCGGAAGACGCCACGGCTGCTGCTAAACCCGAGATCGATGCAAAAGCTGCAGAACTTGAACACTTAGCGATTTTTGCGAACAGCAAATATCCGTCAGCAAATACCTGCAGAACCTGCCATCCCCGCCAATACGACCAGTGGTCCGTTTCGCAGCACGCTTACGCACAGCTAAGCCCGGTCTACATGGCGTTCCAGAACGCTGTTAATGGACTCACTAATGGGACCAATGGGGATTTTTGTATCCGTTGCCATAATCAGGTCGGAATGAACCTGGGGGAATCGACCTATATATCGAATCTCGATCGCCCGGCCTCGTCGCGCGAGGGCGTAACGTGCGTTGTTTGCCACCGGCTGGAACTGCCCTACGGCAAAGTTTCCGGAAGATTGCCGCTGGTACAGGGCGAACTCACCGCGCCAATATACGGTCCTGCTGGGAACGCCGAGCTCGAGCGAGTACTCGACAACACCGATAAATATCGGGTCGTGACTGATCCAGAAAAAGCTGGTCGCAAGATTCATGGTGAAGTGATCAAGTTTGCGCAGATCTCGACGTCGGGGTTTTGCGGGACATGTCACGATGTCAATTTGTTTAATGGGTTCCGCTTAGAAGAGGCGTTCTCGGAGTACAAGACCTCGCCGTCTGCAGCTAACGGCGAAACTTGCCAAGATTGCCATATGGGTAAAGAGCAGGGCGTTGTGAGCGGCTACGAGCAAGGGCCTGCTGCGACAGTCGGGGGCGTTGACACAGAACCGCGAAAACTGACCGACCATTTTTTCGCCGGTCCGGATTATCCGTTAATTCATCCGGGAATCTTCCCACATAACTCCGATGCCGCTGAAATGGCGAGTCTGCGCGATTGGCTCAAATATGACCATGAAGCCGGATGGGGTACGGATGAATTCGAAGACAATATTCCAGAGGGCTATGAATTCCCGGAGCGGTGGGCATACATCGATGATCGCTACGACGCACGAGAAATAATGGATCGCCAATTCGCGCTGCGTGAATCGGCGACGGAGCAACGTTTGGAAGTGCTGAAAAACGGCATTGGACTGGGAGATATCGCCGTCACCCGAGCGAGCTCGCGCAAAGGATTGCGTTTCGAAGTGCCAGTGAAGAACCTAACCGCCGCGCATAACGTACCGACGGGGTTTGACGCAGAACGTGTGATTTGGCTGCAGGTTACGGTGACCGATTCAACCGGCCAAGTGGTCTTTAAGTCCGGCGATCTCGATCCTAATGGGGACGTGCGCGATACCCATTCTTTATACGTGCACAACGGTGAAGTGCCGCTGGATAAGCAGTTGTTCAGCTTGCAATCCCGGTTCCTAACCCGCAGCGTTCGCGGCGGCGAGCGCGAGCAAGTATTGGCAGTGAACTATTCCGTCGACCCGTTACCGTTTGTTCGGCCGTTCACGCGCTCACTGATGCTCACCGGTCAACCTGCGGGTGCACGCAAGCACCGTCGAACGATCCCGCCGCTTGCTAGTCGCATCGCGCCGTACAAGATTAAAGGTTCGCAATTGAGTGGGCCGGGCGAATATCACGTAAATATTAAACTTCGATCGGGTGCTATTCCAGTGAACCTGCTTGACGCGATTAAGGGCGTCGGATTCGATTACAACATGTCCGCCCACGAACTTGCACAGGCAGTTGTCGCTGGGCACATAACGATTTGGGAAAAGGACGTGAATGTTGGGGTTGAATAAGCTGCCGCACAAAAATAGGGAAGATACCGTGAAGCGATTATTTAATCGGATGATCTTATCCTGGGCGCTAGGAATCGCGCTCGCGTGCTCAGCGCCGTCACTGTGGTCAGCAGAGAACTCCGAGCTTCCGCATGAGCCCGGGCCGTACTTGGATGACGACGACCTGCCGGCTCGAACGCCGCCGATACTCGAACTCGGTGGCGATTTTCTCGGCACCGGCAATATCAGCCCCGGATTCGAAATTCCGACTGGCGCCGTTTGGCAGCCCCGATTCTGGGTTTACGGCAACTTTCGCAGTGCGATTCAAAGCCACGATATTGGGCGCAAAAAGCACACTGCCGAGTGGGCCAACCGGCTTGATTTATTTGGCAATCTTCAGCTCACAGGAACAGAACGATTGCTGATCGGTATCACCCCGCTGCACGATGACGCGGAATTCTCTGGGTTGGTTTTATCGCCAGACGGTGAGGAGCGAACCGAAAACGAATTAAATCTGAATATTTCGACTTTGTTTTTCGAAGGTGACTTGGCCGAACTCTTCCCAATGTGGGATGTTGAAGACTCGACCCCTAACGACATCGGCTTTACCGTTGGGCGCCAAAACGTTCAATTCCAAGCGGGAATGATCCTGAATGACACCATTGATGCGGTCGGTTTCGCTAAGAACAACATCCGCATACCGGGCTTTGCCCGATTGGTTAATTTGCGCGCAAGTGTCCTGTTCGGCTGGAACGGCATTCACCGTGACGACAATAACGACGATGACGACGCGGAACTCTACGGTCTATTCCTGCAAGCCGATACGTTCCACCGTACGATGAATCTAGATATCGTCTTTGTCGATTCGGAGCGCGGCGGTGACGTGCTCGTAGGGGCTCTGGACAGCACCCAAACGATCGGTAAGATGAGTGCCACGTTCCGTGTTGCAGCGTCACATGCGACAGGCGAGGAGACGCGTACGGCTGGCGATGGTCAGCTGCTGTTTGCGCAGTTAGCGTGGGTGCCTAAGTACAGCCATGATAATGTTTACTTAGCCGCCTTTAGCGCGATTGACGACTTTGTCTCAGCCGCACGCGGACCGACTGTGGGTGGCCCAATGGGTGACACTGGAATATTGTTCGCGGGCCGCGGTCTCGGTTCTTACCCAGCAGCGCTCAGCAATCGTACAAGCGATGCCCACGGCGTGGCGCTTGGTCGGCAATTCTTCTTTAGCAACGACCGGCGACAATTAATTCTCGAGGCTGGTGCGCGCCATGATGACTCCCCCGGGCTGAACGATGATTCCTATGGTGCGGCATTCAGACTCCAACAAGCAGTTGGCTCCCGTACGATTTTACAGTTAGGCGGGTTTGTAGTTGACCGGGGAAATCGGGATAGTCCGAGCACCGGTTTGCGCTTCGAGATCCAGGCAAAACTATAAACCTCGCACAGTTAATTCGGCGGAGAACTTCATGAGTACGGTTAGCCAATTAATTACTGCAGATATCGTTCTGGGGTTAGGCACTGCGCTAGTACTGCTGGCCTTGGGCCAAGCAGTCATGTCGCTTGTCGGGGGTATCCAGCGCAATCGTAATTCGGTAGTGCGTCAGCAGCTTTCTATCCAGACCCTACGGGACGATGTCGAACATAAGAATCTCGCGCGGTCGCTCGAATCGGCGAAGCTTTCTAGTAAATGGTCGGGGCTGCGAAAATTCCGCGTCAATCGAAAGGTTATGGAAGGCGGTGGGATTTGTTCGTTTTATCTCGTCCCGCACGACGGCAAAAAGCTCCCGCCGTTTGAACCCGGCCAATATCTGACGTTCTCGCTGCAAATCCCGGATCAAACGAAGGCAGTCGTGCGTTGCTATTCGCTTTCCGATAGCCCTTATCGCGCGGACCAATATTATCGTGTTTCAATTAAGCAACAGCCACCGCCGCGCGACAATCCCGAGGCGCCGCCGGGCTTATCATCCACGTTCTTCCACGAGAACCTGGAAGTCGGGGATATTTTGGACACGCGCTCACCCGGCGGTAATTTCTTTCTTGATCAATCGAAAAACACGCCAGTTGTTTTGATCGGTGGCGGTGTCGGTTTGACCCCCGTGTTGAGCATGCTAACTGCGATTATCGATTCGAGGTCAAAACGCGAAGTTTGGTTTTTCTATGGGTTGCGTAGCGGTGCTGATCACATTATGCGCGAGCAATTCGAGCAGCTCGATGCGCAACATGAGAACATCCACTTGCACATTTGTTACAGCAACCCGCGTGACGAAGACCAAGCCGACCGTGACTATCAGCACAGCGGCCACGTTAGCGTCGATCTATTTCGAAGCGTATTGCCTTCGAATAATTTTGACTTCTATATCTGCGGCCCACCGCCCATGATGGAGTCGCTGGTGCGAGATCTCGGTGCTTGGGGAGTGCCCGAAGACAATGTCCATTTCGAAGCATTTGGCCCTGCAAGCGTCGCACGCAAAGCACCGCCGGCTACGGCACCAGGGACAGAAGCGGCCACTGTCAGCGGGATTAGCGTGGAGTTTGCGCGCTCGGGTAAAACGTTAGAATGGTCCGCCAGTGACGGGAGCTTATTGGAATTCGCCGAGGCGCAAGGTATCGCGATGGATTCTGGATGCCGAGCAGGAAGTTGCGGCACCTGCAAGACAGCGGTACGAACCGGCCAAGTCGACTATCTCGATGAGCCCAGTGCGCCGATGGAATCGGGATCGTGCCTGCCCTGTATTGCGATACCAAAATCGCCAATCAGTATTGATGCGTGACAAAATTAAATACGTGGCAAGCCACTGCTGGCCATCATTGATGAGGAATAATTATGTTTCACTTATTGCATAGATCCGGCTACCCGATTGTGCTCGGACTCTTGGTTCTAGCGTGCTCGCTCGTGGTTCCGTGGAGCACTTCCGTGGCTCAAGAATTGCGTCTTGATCCAGCACTTGTAAAAGGGCCGGATACTTGTGGCGAGTGCCACGAAGTGTCGGTGAACTTGTGGAAACAAAGTCATCACTTCAGCACCTTTAAGGATATGCCGCGATCGGATGAAGCCCGCGCAATCGCAAAAAAAATGGGCATCAAACGGGTCAAATCTGAAAGCGACTGTCTGACCTGTCATTTCACTACTGCCATGGACGGTGGCAAGGCGAAGCCAGTCGCTGGCATAACTTGTGAATCATGCCACAGCGCCGGTGCCGAATGGATCGATGTACATAGCGATTTCGGCGGCAAGGACGTCAAGGCTGAGAACGAAGATCCCGCTCATAAAGTAGACCGCTATAAGAAATCTGAAGCGGCCGGCATGATTCGTCCCGGCAACATGTATGCGGTTGCGGAGAATTGTTACGCCTGCCATACGGTGCCAAATGAAAAGCTGGTAAATGTCGGTGGTCATCCCGCCGGTAGCAAGTTCGAGCTAGTTGCTTGGACGCAGGGCGAAGTGCGGCATAACGCCTGGTATACCGAGAGCAACGACGAAGCGCCCATAGAACGTCGGCGTTTGATGTACGTGGTGGGTAAAATGCTCGACCTTGAATATGCGTATCGTGGTTTGGCAGAAGCGACGCAAAAAGCAAAGTTTGCTGTGAGTATGGCCAAACGCGCTAAATCGGCGTCTAACGCTCTCGCAAAAATTGCAAAGGTAGTCGATATCGCTGAAGTCAAATCCGTGGTAACACTGGCCGGGGGAATCAAACTCAAGCTGAATAACAAAGACGCCTATCTCAAAGCGGCTAATACCGTGGCAGAGAATGCGAAGAAGGTCGCAGCAATGGACGGAGGCAGCTTGGCAGGAATCGATGCCTTGCTACCGAAATCCGCGAAGTACAAGGGTACGCCAGCATCGTGATAAAAACGCCGACTCGGGCTGATCGGGCGTGAGCGCTTCTGCAACAAATCGACCGCAGCGGTGGAATACGCCATTTGACGAGAATATGGACGACAGCCATGTCACGAGGATGCTTGCGTTGGCGCCGTTTTCGGACATGGACGCTGCGCGATTTCCGGCCAACCTGCCGCTCGAAGGAATCATTCGAAATGATAGCCGCCGCCGCCGTTTTCAGCGTGGTGACATGGTGGTGCGGGCCGGGGACTATGGAAATTCGTCGTTCTTGATCTTAGGCGGTAGTGTCGGGGTAATGCTGCCGCCGGGCCTACCGGAGTCGATGTTGGGCCACACCCAAA
>CAWLAW010000157.1:0-6783 GCA_963854885.1 Gammaproteobacteria bacterium
TAGCCGGACTCTTTCAATGTCTCTATGTAGAGGGGCGCGGGATCAGGACCGAGCGTCGCCATTAAGTGGTATCCGAGTTTTGCCGCGTTCTTAATCGCTTTCGGACCGCGAGCGCCAATCCAGATGGGCGGGTGAGGTTTTTGTACGGGTTGAGGCGAGAGTCGCAGATCTTTGATTTGCGTATATTTGCCGTCGTAAGTGACGCGTTCCTCTGTGTATAAGCGTTTGATGATGTCGATGCCTTCGCGCATGCGCTCACCACGCGTGCTGCGATCCATGCACAAGGCACTCCATTCATGGTGTGAATAGCCTTGACCAATGCCGAGGTCGAAACGTCCATTTGAGAAAATGTCTATGCAAGCAACATCCTCGGCGGTGCGGACTGGGTGTTGATACGGGAGCACAACAATAAAGCTGCCAATCCGGATCCGCTCGGTACGAGTCGATATCGCGGCAGCGGTTGGGAGCAAAGAAGGATTGTAGCCGTCGTCGGTAAAATGGTGCTCCGTCAGCCAGACATTGTCGTATCCAAGTTCTTCACCCCGCACTATTTGCGCCAATATCGCGTTATAGAATTCAGGAAATGGTCTTCGCCATTTCACCGGATTGCGGAAATCCTCCATAAAACCAAAACGCATCTAATGTCCCCTATCGTTAATTCGTTATCGGAGACTATTGCCGTTAGATGGGAGGGTCAACAAGCGCTGGACAATTGCAGGCTAGGGGAGGCGTTCGACGCGAGTAGCGCGCCGCGATCAAGATAGGCTGGTGGTTCGAGCGGGCAGGAGCGACATCGTCATTGGCGACGCGCAGCCGCTCGTTTTTATCGTTTCGGTTCGCATCGACTCAAGGTTTCGTGCTGGTGGTATCCGTTAACCGATTATCCGGTTTCCATTAATGGTGGATTGTCGAGGACCCGAGCCACAGCATTGGTCACAGCCATGTCGACAGCACGATTAATTCTATCGAGTTCTTTTGTGCCAATGAAAAATAACCAATCGACCGGATTCCGCACGTATTTTGTTGGTAATCGATTGAGCGCCAAACAGGCGGCATCGGCCTGTGCTTGCGGCGGCAGATCGGGTGCGACGGCGCCGAGGTGCTCGAACACAAGTTTTTCATAAACGTTCGACACTCGGTTTTGTGCCGCCTCGTCACTTTGTTCTCGTTCTACTTCAAACAGCATCGTATTATTCTCGTTATTATGCGCACAGTTCGTGGTGCGATTGCGCTACGCGCAGCGCGCCAAGGTAACTAGTTATACTGCTTGAGTACGCTGCTAGTGGGGTTCGACTCGATTATCGAGTGAGCTCCGTATACCGTGCACGACAATGCGCCCATAAGGCCGTATTAGTTGTCCAGCGGCTCGAATACTACATGAGGGTCGTACTCAAGAGATGATGGGAGTTCGGTAACGACACAAATTTTTACGAAGCGGATGCGATTAAGCGAAGGCGCGCTACGTACAGCGTTTGCCTTGCTACCGAAGTAGAGGGCGTTACAACGATTTTACGATTGTGGGCAGTACTAAATTGCGGCCGCGAGCGTTTATCGGCTGCGCCCGGCGGTGGAGTAATTCTTATCGCGCTTGTCTAGGTCGGATCCGTAAAATTGGGTTCGTTTAGAAACTTCTACGCGTGGCGTCACGCCTAGAAGTTTCTAGGGGACTAATTTTTTGCCAGTAAGTCGCGAATTTCCGTTAGGAGATTTTCTTCCGCTGAGGATTCCGGTTCCTCTTCTGGTTCTTCTGTGCGTGCTTGCTGGGCAGCATTCATTGCCTTTACGGCGATAAATATTGCGATCGCGATGATTAAAAAATCAATAATCGTCATGATGAACGCGCCGTGATTAATAGTTACCGCTGCGACCTCGCCTTGTGCCTCCTGTATCACGATAGCTAAATCGGCAAAATTAACGCCCCCCATTGCGACCCCGATCGGAGGCATCATGATGTCTTTGGCCAGCGACGCGACAATTTTTCCAAATGCTGCGCCGATAACGATCCCAACCGCCATATCGACAACGTTTTTTTTTAGCGCAAAATCCTTAAATTCCGAGACCATCCGCACAGCATTTCTCCCTGATTATTTATTCTGTAATTACTTATTTCGGCGCCGCCGGCCGGCGAATATGTACTGGAGCTTCGTAGCGGTCGCCTGTGCGCAGACGGTACCAATGGAATACAAAGCGGACCACCTTGTTGATGGTCAAAGATACGATCTGGATTGACCACCCCGGTGTGACTGGCGTGGACAAGGCAGGGTCCGTTGGCTAGTCTGAGGAATTGAGACATTGTCTCGAGATTTCAACACGGATCTATCGACCAGGAGACTGCGACGCACACCATGAAAATGCCAACAACAAACGCTGATCTTGCAGAGCACGCAACAATTTATCGAGATGGCTTGCTCGACGGCAAGCACGTCGTAGTTTCAGGCGGGGGTAGCGGCATGGGGCGAGCGACGGCGTGGCTGGCAGCGAGACTCGGTGCGTCCGTCACGATATGCAGTCGCAAGGAAGAAAAACTCGTAAACGTCGTAGACGCGATCCGCGCACAGGGGTTAAAGGCGGATTATGTCGTAGCGGACATTCGATCGCGCGAGTCGGTGGCTAGTGCCTTTGAGCAAATAATCGGCCGTCATAATCGCATCGACAGTTTAATTAACAGCGCCGGTGGTCAGTTTCCTCAACCGGCGATTGAATATTCGGATAAAGGTTGGGATGCCGTAATCAACACGAATCTCAACGGAACATGGCACATGATGCAAGCCGCCGCCCGCTATTGGCACGAGGTCGGAAGCCCAGGGAGCATTATTAATATCGTTGTCGTCCAACAAGGCCTACACGGCGTTGCCCACACTAGAGCCGCTCGCGCTGGGGTTATCGCGTTGTCCGAGGCCGTTTCCGTAGAGTGGGCCGCGCAGGGCATCCGCGTCAATTGTATCGCACCGGGTGCCGTTCAAACCGAAGGGTGGGCTGTGTATTCGGCGGCTGCACGCGAAAAATATCCGCGCACGAATCCGACGATGCGTGCCGGATCGCCGTGGGAAATTGCCGAGGCTTGCGTTTATTTAAGTAGTCCCGCCGGCGCTTGGATAAGCGGTGAAGTTCTGACAATTGACGGCGGTGGTCAACACTGGGGCGAAGTTTGGACTACCGGAAAGCCGGAGTATTTTGCCGCCGCGACCCGTTTGTGGGACGACGATTCGATCGAGTAGCGCGGCATTACTGCGCTACCTCGTTAGCGGCTTCTTCGATCGCGGTCATCAATCGCAAAAGCGTATTTCGCGCATCAGCGTCCTGCGCCCCGAGCGCCTTAATTTCAGGTGCGAATTCGGCGACGCACCGATCGTGCTCGGCGAGCAAGGTATCGAGGCGCGCGCGCTCCGCCAGCGTCCTGACACCGCCTTGCTGGACCTTTTGATCCAGGGTCTCGAGAAAGCCAAAATGCGCCTGTTTTGAATTACGCATTGCCAAGTAGGCTAACCACGCAGGATGCGCAATGTCGGGTAACTCGTTGGGGACGACGTCCGCCCCGCGGGTCAACTAAAAAGTCGTTTTATAAACCCGACAACACCGCCGCCATCTGCGTCCCGCGTCGAGGCATTGTTCGAATCACCACGATTGTTGGATGGCTTATTGCCTTGCCCGCGCGGACGTGAGGACTCTTTCTCATCTTTTGGTTTTGATTCGTCGACGCGCAGTTCGCGACCTTGAAAATCACTCCCATTGAGTGCGTCAATCGCTTCATTGGCTTCATCGTCAATTTCCATTTCGACAAACCCGTAGCCCCGTGATCGTTGGGTGCGACGGTCGAATATGACTTCTGCAGATGTGACATCACCGTAAGCTTCGAAAGCTTCGCGCAGTGCTTCGTCCTGCACGCTGTAAGGTAGGTTCCCGACGTAAATATTCATGATTTAACTCGTTATTTGGCTGGCTTATTCGGAACGTAATAACCGATCTTCGGAATCGATTTTTTGCGCACTCAGTTGAAAAGTTAGTCCGCGAGTCGTTGCGTAATCGAAACTGAGCCCGCGTACGGCTGGCAGCAACGGTTCTTGCGACATCGGAACTTCGAAATCGCCCACTACTATGGTAGCGAGCGCGCGCATTCAAGCATATTCAACCCGGCCACGCAATCAATCGGTTCTGCTTGGCAGCGAGTTGTCTAGCCCGTGAACGACTGGATGCCGGTCTGCGCGCGACCCAGTATCAACGCATGAACGTCGTGCGTCCCCTCGTAAGTGTTGACTGCCTCAAGGTTCATCATGTGCCGTATAACGTGGTATTCATCGGATATCCCGTTGCCGCCATGCATATCGCGCGCGACCCGGGCAATGTCCAACGCCTTGCCGCAATTGTTCCGTTTGAGCAGCGAAATAGCTTCCGGGGATCCGCGACCTGCGTCGATTAATCGTCCGAGCTGCAGCGATCCTTGTAGTCCCAGCGTTATCTCCGTTTGCATGTCGGCGAGTTTTTTTTGCACGAGCTGATTGGCGGCAAGCGGTCTACCGAACTGCTGACGTTCTAGTGTGTAGTCGCGCGCAGCGTGCCAGCAGAATTCTGCGGCCCCCATTGCGCCCCAGCTGATCCCATAACGTGCTCGATTGAGGCAGCCGAACGGACCGCGTAATCCGGTAACGTTCGGCAGTAGTTGAGATTCGTCGACGAAAACGTCTTGCATGACAATTTCTCCGGTCGTCGAGGCGCGCAGAGAAAATTTGCCCTCTATTTTTGGCGCGCTAAGTCCTGGCATCCCTTTTTCTAAAATGAAACCGCGAATTGCACCGTCATAAGTTTTCGCCCAGACGACGAATACCTCGGCTATCGGCGAATTAGTTATCCACATTTTGTTGCCATTCAGACAATAACCCTTATCGGTCGATGCCGCCCTGGTTAGCATGCCGCCGGGATCTGAGCCGTGATCGGGCTCCGTGAGTCCGAAGCAGCCGACCCATTCACCGCTTGCAAGCTTCGGTAGGTATTTTATGCGTTGTTCTTCGGTCCCGTAAGCGTAGATAGGGTGCATTACGAGGCTCGATTGCACGCTCATCGCCGAGCGAAATCCCGAATCGACGCGCTCGACCTCGCGCGCTACCAATCCGTAGGCCACGTAACTTGCTCCGGCCCCGCCATATTGCTCAGGGATGGTTAGACCCAACATGCCGAGTTCGCCAAACTGATTCATGATGTTGCGATCAAAATTTTCATGGCGGTGAATATCCTTCACCCTAGGCATCAATTGTTGCTGGCAAAATTCGCGCGCAGAATCGCTTATGAGGCGTTCTTCTGCACTCAGTTGTTCGTTGAGGTGGAGTGGGTCCTGCCAATCAAACGGGCCTTCAGCGGTAGCGGACGGATGAGACGTTTGATCGGCTGAGGTGGCATTCATGAATGCATTCTTCCTTAATATTCGCTTTGAGATGTTGGCATTCGGCTACTCTATCGGCGCATCGACGAGTGTCAATAAGCGGGCTGAGTTATGGGGTCGCATTAAGCTGTCTTGCCCGCCAAGCGAAGTCGTTGCAACCCGAACCCCAATGGGATGGTTGCAATTTAATATCGCATTGTGCTCGATTTGGTTGTGCGCTGACGGTATATTGTAGCGGAGTGCCTTGAGACCCTCGGGCGCGATTCAAGTCAGTGATTTCACACCCGTTTTACCCCGGACCGTAATGAATATGGATAAAGTAGTAGCAGACGCCGAACAAGCCATAGCGGGCATCGAAAGCGGCATGACGTTGATGATTGGCGGATTCGGTCTGTGCGGAATTCCGGAGAACGCAATCGCAGCATTGGCAAAAACTGAGATGCGCGATTTTACGTGCATCTCGAATAATGCCGGGGTCGGCGATTTCGGTTTAGGCTTGTTGTTAAAAGACAAGCGAATAAAAAAAATGATCGCTTCTTATGTCGGTGAAAATGACGAATTCGAACGACAAATGTTGAGCGGTGAGTTGGACGTTGACCTCATCCCGCAAGGTTCCCTGGCCGAGCGATGTCGAGCCGGAGGCGCAGGTATCCCTGCGTTTTTTACGCCCGCAGGTTTCGGCACTGAAGTTGCCGAAGGTAAGGAAGTTCGGGTCTTTGGTGGCAAGCCGCACATTTTGGAACACGCGCTCGGCGCCGATTTTGCCTTGGTGAAAGCATGGAAAGGCGATCGAGCCGGCAACCTCATCTTTAAAGGTTCGGCGCGTAACTTCAACCCGGTTATGGCCATGGCCGGAACCATCACCGTTGCCGAAGTCGAGGAATTAGTCGAAAACGGTGAACTCGATCCGAATGCCGTGCACACGCCAGGAATATTTGTCCAGCGAATATTCGAAGGAGCACAATTCGTTAAACCGATTGAGCAACGAACCGTACGTCAGCGCGTTTAATAACGATCGCAAACGATATCGATTTTCGAACGAATTCTAAGGCGGACACATCATGGCATTGAACAAAGAAGGCATCGCGCAGCGCATTGCACAGGATCTTCGCAGCGGCTGGTATGTCAATCTCGGGATCGGGATCCCGACGTTGGTAGCCAACTACGTCCCTGAGGGAATTAACGTCGAGTTTCAATCCGAGAACGGAATCCTCGGGATGGGGCCATTTCCGTTTGCCGGCGAAGAAGACGCCGACATGATTAACGCCGGAAAGCAAACCGTCACGCTATTGCCCGGTGCATCATTGTTCGACTCGTCGATGAGTTTCGCGATGATTCGCGGTCAACATGTGCAACTAACCGTGCTGGGTGGTATGGAAGTCTCCGATTCCGGAGATATTGCTAACTGG
>CAWLAW010000158.1:0-6772 GCA_963854885.1 Gammaproteobacteria bacterium
TGAAGCACTCGGATTGGCTGCTCTCTATCGATTTCCAGTATTTACCCGTAACGATCCGAGCAATGGTGTGGAAATCAAATGTTGACTCCAGGGTCGGCTGGAGAGCGTCGACCCGTCCTGCGTAACCGAGACTGTCAGACTCGCGCATCACGTTGATGAGGCTAGTATGTAGTTTTTCGACTACGGCAATCCCAGACACCGCGTCTTGCGCCATCGACGAATGGCAAAACATAAACAACCCGATCGCTGATAGCCAATACCCCAATTTCGATTTCATTAATGTCACTCCACGCCTTGATCGCTAAATTAGTCGAGTTTCGAGTTTCTCAAAAGTTCACTTCTCGATGTCGAGGCCGTCATCATCAGCGCGCAAATACGATCGATTTTTCCATCTAGAACGCTCGCCTCGCCAATAACGCAACGCGGAAGTCCAAGTCATCGCGAGAAACAGAATAGCCGCGAGAGGCAACGTGAACGTCCAAAAGAAGGATAAATTATAAAACTTAACGATCGGCCAATAGGTAGCAAACATCGCCGCCAAAGCGATTGCGCTAAGACTTTGAATAGCGCCAATGCTAGAAAAAATACCGATGAGCGGCACGACGTAGCTGACAATCAACAAACCGGTACACGCGACTAGCAACACAGGTGAGTAGCGCAATTGCGTAAATGCGGTTCGCGCGACCATGTTCCAAATGTTGGGTAAATTGGTATACGGCCGCAGGGCGCATGCGTCATTCGACAATCCTATCCATATGCGGCTCGGCAGGTCTTTGATCTTCCGCGCTAAGGTGCAGTCATCGATGATTGCGCCTTTCAACGCACTGAAGCCACCGATTTGTTGTAATTTTGTCGTCGCGATCAACACGCAACCGCCGGCGCCCGCGGCAATCCGTGAGTTTGGTGAATTCGCCAATGCGAATGGATAAATCATTTTAAAAAAATAGACGAATGGAGGCAGTAACAACTTTTCCCAAAATTGCCGCATATGTAGGTTCGCCATCAAAGACGCCATGTCGAGCTTGTGCGCTTCGAGATGCTCGAGCAGCGCCGAAATCGTTCCAGACGCCAAACCGATATCTGCGTCGAGTAATAGAACGTATTTCGACTCGGCGTGTTGAAGTCCTTGATGAAGCGCCCAAAGTTTGCCGCTCCATCCGGCCGGCGGTGGCGCGCCGTCGATGATGAGAAGGTTTGTTAGGTTAAGCTCGGTGGCAGCCTCTTTCGTGCCGTCGTCACTTTGATCATCGATAACCACGATGCGGTTGAACAGCCCTTGGGCATCTAAGCGTCGCAGTGTTTCGGCGATGCAGGCGACCTCATTTCTGGCTGGCATGAGTACCGTGATGTCGCTCAGATCTCGGGATGGGGCGTCGGCACCGATGTCTAGCCGCTCTCGGGTGCTCCACGGTCGCCACGGTAGGGCGAGCACGGCCACCCATAGGAGCGCTGATAAGCCCACCGCTATCAGGGACATGCTAAAGCATCTTTGTGCACGGCGGTCGCGCGATTTAGCGGATCAATCCGGCTAAAGTTAGGCGACTTGTTTCTCTTGTTCGGCCTTTTTTTCTTCGCTATCCACAACGAGTACGGGTTTAGCCGGCGCGTGGTCTTCGTATAGAAATGGCACTTCCGGGGCCATCGCACCGTCAGTACGCGGCCCGCGAAGAAATACCGACAGCGCCTTCCACGGATGTGCAACGGTATCGTTCACGGCGGTCGCTTCGTAGCCACTATGCACCATGCAATCCGCGCATTTTGGATTCACCCCAGTGCCGTATTGGTCCCATTGGGTTTCTTCTAGCAACTTCGCAAAGCTAGTCGCATAACCCTCACCGACCAATAGATAGCAAGGCTTTTGCCACCCGAACACGTTGCGAGTCGGATTTCCCCAAGGCGTGCAATGGTAGGTTTGGTTGCCGGCGAGAAAGTCGAGATACAAGGAAGATTGGTTAAATCGCCATTTGCGCCCGCGACCGAGCTTGAAAATGTCTCGGAACAGTTCGCGGCTGGCGGTGCGTTTGAGAAAAACGTCTTGTCGAGGCGCTCGCTCATAATTATATCCCGGAGAAATCGTCACGCCTTCGACCCCGAGCTTCATCATAGTATCCATGAACTGAGCGACTTCATCGGCAGACTCGCCCTGGAATAACGTGCAATTCACCGTGACCCTGAAGCCGCGGCCCAGTGCTTTGGTAATTACCGCAAGGCATTTCTCATACACGCCAACCCGACAGACCGAGGAATCATGTCGATCTTTACCGCCGTCTAGGTGAATGGAAAAGGTTAAATACGGGGACGGCGAATAATCATCCATTTTGCGATCGAGCAAGAGCGCGTTGGTGCATAAATAGACAAATTTCTTACGCTCAATGTAGCCCGCAACGATTTGCGGCATTTCCTTGTGGATGAGTGGCTCGCCGCCCGCGATTGATACGATTGGTGCGCCGCATTCATCAACTGCGCCAAGGCAGTCTTCAAGGCTTAGACGTTTGTCGAGAATTTCTTCGGGATAATCGATTTTCCCACAACCCGAACAGGCGAGGTTGCAGCGAAACAATGGTTCTAGCATTAATACCAGTGGGTAGCGTTTAACGCGCTTTAATTTCTGGCCCAGAATATATCGTCCAACACGGTATTGCTGAATCAAAGGTACGCCCATGATTTGCCTCTGCGGAATAGTGAAAATTGCTTGTGTTTCAGGGAATTGCGACTGCTACCCGATTTCGGGAGCACGATACTGGATTGCTTTGTCAAAGTACACCCCCGACCGCATAGTTTGCGTCTGAAATCTGCGCTCGATCGCAGTCTTAATTTTCGCCCCGCGCTAAGCCCAGCGGGAGGAGAATCGCAGCTCACTAGGAACCGACGGAGGCGCTGTTGCCAGTGGCCGATTTCGCTATATTTTGACGGCCAACGGTCACCGATAAAACTGCACGCGCCCTTGGCTAGCGATAGGTGACCGAATAAAGGATAATGCCGGCCCTTAATTGAACTCGGATCCTCTTTCTAACTGTTTCCATGATGAGCAGCCAATCGAACTTTCCATTGCTTAACAACATCAATTCGCCTGCGGACTTACGTCAGCTACCGGAATCCTCTTTGGAACAAGTGGCTGGTGAGTTGCGCGAGTTTTTGCTCGCCTCTGTCAGTCAGAGTGGCGGCCACTTTGCTGCAGGATTGGGCACCGTCGAGCTGACTGTTGCATTACATTATCTTTATGACACGCCTGAAGATCGTATCGTGTGGGATGTCGGCCACCAAGCGTATCCGCACAAAATCCTAACCGGTCGACGCGATCGGATGCACACAGTGCGTAAAAAAGGCGGCGTATCTCCGTTTCCAAAACGTGACGAAAGCGAGTTCGACACGTTCGGCGTAGGGCACTCCAGCACCTCTATCAGTGCGGCACTCGGTATGGCGCTTGCGGCCAAGACGACAGGCAGTACGCGGCGCGCAATCGCAGTCATTGGCGATGGCGGTTTAACCGCCGGCATGGCGTTTGAGGCGTTAAATCATGCTGGCGATACCGGCGCGGACATGCTGGTCATTTTGAATGACAACAACATGTCGATTTCCCCGAACGTTGGCGCGTTATCGAATCGATTCGCGCAAATCCTGTCGGGAAAAATTTATACGACGGTCAGAGAAAGTAGCAAAAAAGTCTTGTCCCAGGTACCGAATGCCTGGGAGTTAGCGCGTCGCGCAGAAGAGCACGTCAAAGGATTTATCGTTCCCGGAACGTTATTCGAAGAGTTCGGCTTCAATTACATTGGCCCGATTGACGGCCACGATTTACCGGCCGTTTTGAACACCCTGCGCAATATTCAAAAATTGCGCGGTCCGCAATTCCTCCACATCATCACAAAAAAAGGCAAGGGGTATGCGCCGGCAGAAGAAGATCCGGTGAAATATCACGGCGTCACCCCATTCGATCCCGCTGTCGGTATCGTCTCCAATCCCGCGCCGAGCGGCAAGCCGACCTACAGCAAAATATTCGGCGATTGGCTGTGCGACATGGCATCCGTCGATAAACGCCTGGTAGCTATCACGCCCGCGATGCGCGAAGGCTCAGGTCTAGTTCGCTTTGAACAAGAATTCCCAGATCGGTATTTCGACGTTGCGATTGCCGAGCAACACAGCGTTGCAGTTGCAGCAGGTATGGCGTGCGACGGCCTCAAACCTGTGGTTGCGATTTATTCAACGTTTTTGCAGCGGGGTTATGATCAACTCGTCCATGATGTTGTAACGCAAAATTTGCCGGTGCTTTTCGCCCTCGATCGAGCAGGGGTTGTCGGCGCGGACGGTCCAACCCATAACGGTAGTTACGACAGCAGCTTTCTGCGATGTTTGCCGAATATCGTGCTAATGGCGCCGGCCGACGAAAACGAATGTCGACAAATGTTGTACACAGGGTTCCAGCACGACGGTCCGGCGGCGGTGCGCTATCCGCGCGGTGGTGGCGCGAACGTGCCTGTTGAGCAAACCATGAACGCTTTGCCGATCGGCAAGGCTGAACGGCGCCGCGCCGGCAATAAAATAGCCATACTGGCATTCGGCACGATGGTCACGCCGTGCGAGTCGGTAGCGGAGCGTCTTAATGCAAGCCTCGTGAACATGCGCTTCATTAAACCGCTGGACGAAGATCTCATCGTCGAGATGGCCGAGTCCCATGAGATATTGGTGACGGTTGACGAGAATGTTATCGCCGGCGGCGCAGGCAGCGCCGTCAACGAGGTACTAGCGGCGCGCGGGATACCTCAATTAACGCTAAACGTTGGTTTACCGGATCGACTGCTACAACACGGATCGCGCGATGACATGCTCGCCGATGCCGGCCTGACAAGCGAGGCGATCGAAGCAGCGATTCGCGCGTACGCTGAGAAAACTGGCAAGGACACTTCAGCGGCTAAATCCGCCTAGTCCCGCCTCGGCGGTAGGCAGCGCCGCCGAGCGACGTTGTTACTCGCCGCGCTAACCGAGTGCTTTGAGCAATGCTTGGCTTAGGCGATCGAGATCGTTGGCGGTAATATCGCCCATCATTGACAGTCGAAATATTTTTTCAGCATACGGCCCCTGGCCAGCATAAATCACGAAACCTTCCGCCTTTAGACGATCGTGAAGTTCGACATAATTTGTGCGATCTGGAATCTCGTATGCGTGCAGCACGCACGATGTCTCCGAATCAGACAAGAAAGGCTTAATCCCGATCCCTGTCAACACGTCTTGAATTTGTGCCATGCGGGTACGATAAATTTTTCTGCGGCTCGCGACGCCGCCTTCGTCTTGTAACTCGTTTAACGCCTCATCTAGGGCGTAGAACGTTTGCACGGATTGCGTAAACGGCGTGCCTGCCTTGTCTTGTGCAGCAATATAGGTAGGTAAATCTAGGTATAAATTTCGTGGATGTGCTTTCGCGACGGCACCGCGATCCACCATCACAAAGCAGGTACCCGGTACGCCGTGTAGACACTTGTTCGCCGTCGCGGCAGCCGCAGCAATTGGCCAGTGTTCAAAGTCTATCGCCTCAGCGCCAAAACTACTTACTGCGTCGAGTAGAATTTGCGCGCCGTGTTCGCGACAAAGTGCTGCGAGCGGCGCCAAATCGTTTAGGCGGCCGGTGGTTGTTTCGTGGTGAACGACGGCAACGTGCGTCACAGAATTTTCTGCGGCTAGCACACGACCGACCTGGTCGACATCTATGGACGATTCCCAGTTAGCAGAAATAGCAAGATGGTCAATACCATAACGACTCGCAATACGCGTAATTCGTTCGCCGTAGACGCCATTTTCGACAATCAACAATTTACCCTGTTTCGGTACCAGACTCGTGATCATCGCCTCAACGGCGGCAGTTCCTGAACCGGTCATCACCGTAGCGGCCCAGTCCGTAGGGTCGAGCGCATAGACGGCTAAGAGTTTTGCGCGGATCGCATTTTGTAGTTCTGCGAACTCTTCCTCGCGATGACATAAATCGTCGCGTAATAACGCTTGGCGAACGCGCTTGCTCAATGTTACGGGGCCAGGATTAAGTAAAATTGTTCTCATGTCATTGCTATGCGCTGTTTGAGTCGTTGCAACACTGCGGCAGGGGAAATGGTCGGTCGAGGTAAGTTGTCGATAGTGCCAGTGTCGATTTTTAGGTGACAGAAAGTCGGACCGTCATTATTTTGTCGAGCGAAAGAATCCGCTAAGGAAGCGGCATCGCGCGCCCGATAAACGTGCGCGTAGCCACACGCCAAGGCAATGCTGGCGAAATCGACATTTGCAGATACAGTCGCCTGTGCGCCGGTAGAGTCGTGTGCTTCGTTGTCGAGTAAAATGTGCGTGAGATTCGCGCCGGCATAGGCGCCAAGCGTTGCCAGATTGCCCATACGCATCAAAGCCGCGCCGTCTCCGTCGACAACGATTACCTTGAGATCCGGTCGCGCCAGCGCGAGGCCGAGACCGAGGCTTGATGCGCATCCCATCGATCCCACCATGTATAAATGATTGTCGCGGTCTTCGACCGCAAACAATTCGCGGCCAGTGAAACCGGTGGTCGCAACGATCACGGAGCGCCCCGGATCGGTCGCTGCAACAATCGTATCGAGCACCTCGGCGCGGCTCGGACGCGCATGAGTTTCGCTATCAGCGAGCGCGCTCCCATCGATGCCAGAGGCACGCACTCGAGCGTTTCGTTGCGGACTATTAAGCGGGTGAGCGGCAACCGTACCCTTACGCATTAGTAGTGCGTAGGGGCGAGCATGCTGCGCGAAATAATCTGTCGTGC
>CAWLAW010000159.1:0-6758 GCA_963854885.1 Gammaproteobacteria bacterium
ACTTCTTCTTCGCTCATGCTCATGAATTCGGAATCGTTCGGAAGTCCGTGTCCGCCGGTCGGGTATAGCTTTACGATGTCGACCCCGTTCGCGATTTCTTCGCGGACCGCTTTACGAAACTCTTCCGGACCGTCGCACACTTTAGCCAATCCGTTGAGTCCAAGGTTCCACCATTTAGGGTGACTATCGACAGAATCGCCCGTGCTAACGACGTCGCGCCCGCAAGCCATGATGCGGGGACCCTGGATGAGTCCACTATTAATACTGTCGCGCAATGCAACGTCTATAAAATGCGCCGCGCCCGCACCAACCGACATCGTGTAACCACTATGAAGTAGCAGCTCTGCATTCTTAGCGGCAATTAAAGTTAATGTCGTTGGCGGATGTTTAAGATCGATTTCTTGCAAACTGTTTACGTTGTCGTAAGCCGGATGGTAATGACAGAACGCCATGCCCGGCATCAACGTCTTGCCAGCCAAATCGTAGACTGTATCTTTCTTGCGCGCGGCCGGTGCTTTATCGGCGCTGCTCACTTTCAATATGCGATCGTCCTTGATCACAACGACCATGTCGTTTTGAGGTGCATTTAAGCCATCTATCAATCTGGCGCCACGTAGGAATGTTCGCTGGGACATGAGGAATCTCCGATTGATTATGTGATCTATTGTAGGACCAACATCGGCATTCCGTCCAACAGCAACAATACGATCGATTTGAAACCTTGCCGCATAGGACTCCCGCGATGTTAATTGGTCGATATCCGGGCAAAGTGCTAGTGTGGAGCACAATCCCTATCTGGGCGCGACCATGAATTCGGCGAGCGAACAATCAACAAATTCGAACGATGTAGACAGCTTGGCGGTCATGCTTGTGGGTGCCGCCAAGGCGCCGACGGTGGTGTTTGTACATGGCTGGCCAGATGACGCATCGATGTGGCGTAATCAAGTAGAAGCGTTGCGAGCAGATTTTCGCTGCGCCACTGTTACGTTGCCAAATTTTGGTGAAACGGTAAGTGAATCCGGTGGCTGCGATTTTCCGACGATCGTCGATCGATTGCATCGAACGATAGAAGAACTCGGGGACGAACCTGTTGTTCTTGTTACCCACGACTGGGGCGCTTATATCGGCTATCTTTACGAGAAGAAATTTCCAGACTCGGTAAAAACAATGGTTGCGATGGACGTTGGCGGGCACGTGCAGCCGGCTACGTTACGTGACGTCGCGATGTTTGTGAGTTACCAATGGACCTTGGTCACGTTGTGGTTGCTCGGCGGGATCTTGCCGGCGCTCGGCACGTGGCTGACGCGTAATTTCGCGCGTTTGCTGCAAGTTCCTGAGCGCCAGGCGTCGACACTCCGTTCACGATGCAACTATCCGTATTTTTACTATTGGCGCTCGCTTATGTTGCCGTGGGCTCGTTCACGGCTACTCGGAGAATATCGACCACAATGCCCGGTTTTGTATATTTACGGCGGCGCGAAACCGTTGATGTTCCACACTGATCACTGGTTGAGTATTGTCGAGCAAACGGGCGGGCAGAACGTCTGCATTGAGCAGGGATCGCATTGGTTTATGGAAGCACAAGCCGCACAAACTAATGAATTGCTGAACGAGTGGCTGGGCAAGAATGCGACGCGAGGGGCATGAGCCTGAAACGTCTATTAATCCTATTGAGCGTTGTCTTTACCGCGGCGGCGTGTGGCCCGATCGTGATGCTTCCTGGCGGTAAGCTCGATGGGACCGTCGTCGCAGCGCCTAACGATTGGGGATTTAGCGACGCGACCAAGACCGTTCAACTCGAAACTCGTCCAAGCGATCCGTACTCCGTCAATATTTGGATAATTGCGATGGGATCGGATCTCTATGTGCACGCCGGGGATAATCGAGCGACATGGGTCGACCACCTAGAAGCCTATGAGCGCGCGCGCGTATCGGCGATGACATTTACGCGTTGCAGGCAGATCGCGTTTCAGAGCAGTCTAAATTCGACCAGTTTAGTGATGCCTACGAGAAGAAATACGATCGCCGCCCGGGAAACGAGAACGTCGGTGAAGTGTACCTGTACCGTCTAAAAGCGCCGGACTAAATGGTTAAAAATGCTGCAGGAACGCAAAACCTGAAACAGGGCCAACGATGAACTGTGCCAATTGCCAACACGATAACCCGGCTCAAGCAAAGTTCTGCCTCGAATGCGGACAAGCGGTCGGTCGTTCACCCGAAAAGTCGCTTGTGCCTCGAGTTCATCGAGTAGTGTCGAAAAGATGGCTTGCTGGTTGCATTAGGTCGATTTGATGAAGCGAAGAAAACGATCGAACATTTTCGACAATTGTCATCTACGGACGCCTCACCTGAGATCGAATGGTTGGCCAATTGCTACGAATGTCGCTATGCGTTGATGGACGGCCGCGTTCGCCAGGCTGATCAGATCGCTGCTTCTATGCTGGCGGACTCGTCTCAGGTTTCATCTGGATTTGGCGTCACGATGTCTAACATAACGACCGGATTCGTGCGCAGTGTGCAGGGGGATTGTTCCGCCGCGACGGCAGCATTCAAAACGGCACTCGAAAATTGTGATCGACATAATGGGTTTAGATATTACCGTGGCGTTGCTGTCGGGAGCTTGACAGAGAGTCTGATCGCAGAGAAAAAACGTAGTGAAGCGCTCAGTTACGCGAAGGAGGGTGTCGAATTTTGTCGACGACAGAATTCGCTCCACGACTTGCAGCCGTGGATGGGGCTCGCACGGGTCAACATTCTCGCTGGAGATGAATCCGCGGTGCGTGCGATTCTAGATGAATTACAAGGGTTAGTGACTAAGACAGGAGTGCGGTTATTTCAACCTTGTGTTCACGAGTTACGCCCAGAATTTTCTCACCGCTTCGGGGGCGATTGGTCGGCCGACCATAAAACCGCTATCGCGCATGCTCTATACCGAGAGGTTGGCAATGTGAATTATGTTCCGCGCGCACACGACGCGTAGCAAAATTCGGTCTGCTTGTCGGGAGCGATCAACTTCTTTTTTTACCTTCCGCAACGGGACCGATTGCATTAGATCGACGCTTAGTCATTGCGCCGAACCGCTGATTTTTACGTCACTACCGACCACGCAAACATTCAGATTAGCGCAAAAACAACCCCGAAAGAAAGCTACGTTACTACGCTTAGGAAACTCTCATTGAGTTTGCGATCGTGGTAAAAAATCGCCTTTCCAGTTTCTGCTTCATCCCAGGTAATCGGTTCGCGATCTGGGTACCACGTGTAATCGCCACAAAAGACTTCGTTACGATTTCCGGACGGATCAAAGAAGTAAATCGTTCGGCCACGCGTAATGCCATGACGGGTCGGGCCAATATCAATGGAGATATCCTTCATTCCCATGATGTCTGCGGCCCTTAGAATTTCTTCCCAACTCCCGAGTAAAAAAGATACGTGATGAAGTTTATTGGGTTCGGGATATTCGACGAAAGCGATATCGTGCGCTTTGTTCGAGCACGAGAAAAAGGCGACTTTCATTGTTCCATCGGGTGCGACGATTTGCTCGGTGAGGTTGAAGCCGAGAACATTCGTAAATAAGTCCGCGTTGTCCGGAATATTCGGGCCATAAAGTAACCCGTGATCAAAACGATTTACCTGCATTCCTTTCAGCCCTTCGGGCCAGGGATCGGGGTTTCTTCGGCCCAACCCATTACCTACGTAGTCTTTCTCGGCGTAAAGCTCGAGTTGATGGCCGCTGGGGATTGTAAAGCGAACGCGATGCCCGCAGCCTTTGAGCTCGCCCGCCGGGATCCGCTCCGTCGGGCAACCGTATTCACGTATTGCAGCTTCTAGTCTGTCTAAATCGGCAGTGCTGTGTGTCTTATATCCGATGAAGTCCATGCCAGGCTCATCAGCTTCTCGCAACACAATGGAAAAGCAATCGTGCTCGTCCCAGGCTTTTAAGTAGACCCGTCCTTGTTCGTCCTCGCCCGTTTTGATTAACCCCATGTGTTCGACGTAGTGAGTAATCGCGGGGCCCATTTCAAGTACGCGAATACTGATATGTCCTGGTCTCATGACTCCGGTAAATGACATCGTGATGTTCTCCATCTGATAATTTTGCGCGACTCAATGAATTGAAGCCGCGAGTTTGCTTGCGAATCCAGCGTGAATAGCTTGGTACTAATCTGCCACGCTATGACCCCGCAGGTCAAAATCGTTTACCGACGGTGCGGGCTGACCGCGCGCTGGTTCAAACGTTGCAACCGCCTAATTGTCGATCAAGGTCAGAGTCTAGCCATAGAGTTCGATATATTTTCGCGCAACGCTTTCACCGCGTTCTTGGCAGAAATGACCTGCATCGCTGACTTCAAATACTGGCAGGCAATCTTTAATCCAGCTTACGAGTAACGCCATGACTGGCAAGCTAAGAATTTTATCATGAACCCCGCACGCGACAAGGTCGTCTCCGCGCCACTCGTTTTGCCACCAAGGCACAGTGCGCGTCGCTATATCTGCACCACCCATCTCAGTATTGCTCGAAACGAGTTTCGGGAACGCGCGCGGTCCGGCCTTGCTACGCTCGTCCGGAAACGGCGCGCGGTATGCGTCGAATATTTCATTTGGCAATGTATTGTCGATAAAGGTCATTGCTTCGCCAATATTTATGTCCGGATGATCGGCCGCCCATTGCTTCCAATCGGCGAACGCGAGCGGCAACGGTATTTCACCGGTGAATAAAACCGTATTCATCGCGATCAAGCCACCGACTCGTACACCCGCGTCCAACGGCAACGTGAGGCCGGGTAAACCGCCCCAATTTTTTCAAACAATCGTGATATTCGTCAGATCCAGACGTTCGATTAGACGAAGCAAGCTGTTGCGATGGAATTCGAAACTGTAAACTCATTCTTCGGGTTTATCAGAACGCCCGAGTCCGAATAGATCGGGCGCGATGACTGGGCTGCCCGACTCGACGAATATCGGTAACATTTTGCGATATCAATAACTCCACGTCGGCTCGCCATGCAAACACAAAAACGTCGGCGACGCATTCTTCGTCCCTTCGTCGAAGTAATGCATGCGTAATCCCTCATATCCTGATAAATCATCGAGGTAGTTCTGCTGATAGGGGAATTCTGGCAGTCTGTTGAACCGTTCATCGGGTGTTCGATAAATATCATCCATCGGGCGTTCCTTGATTGTGTTGCGCGGATTAGATCTTCTTTATCGCGCTTTTTGTATCTCGACGTGTGCGTCGAACGCATTACTACCGATATCTCGGCGGCTAAGTCCATCTGGAGTCAACGCGTTTGCGGATTGTCCGTTGGCCGTCGTTTCTGGCCACCAGTTGAAAGGCATGGATACGACCCCTTGTGTCGTAACATCTGAGACGCTGGCGCGAACTTGTACTTCGCCGTAGCGATTGAACATCGTTACGAGATCACCGTCTCGGATATCGCGCTCGTCAGCATCGAACGGGTTTATCTCGACCTCCGGTTCGTGTTTCATGGTGCCACGATGGCGTAAATTGACATATTCGGAATTCAAAAAATGGCTAGTTTTTGCCGTGATTAAGTGTAGTGGGGCGACAGTCGTGGACGCGTAGTCATGCTCATCAATGGCTTCATAAGTCGGTAACGGATCCTGTCCCGCATCCGCATAAGCTTGCGAATAGAACTCGCATTTGCCGCTCGGAGTGGTGAACTTGCCATCCCTCAGCGGACTGTGTTCACCGATATCCAATGCGGCCCAACCGTCGCGTTGCAAACTTTCGTAGGTGATCCCTTTGATAGAAGAATGCCCACTGTCGAGCATCATGCGCACGCGCTCTTCGTCGCTGCGATGCAGGCACTCGTCGGTAAACCCCATTCGGGTCGAGAGCCGCCTGAAGACTTCAGTATTGGCTAGCGATTCGCCCTGTGGCTCGATAGCGGGTTCGTTGAGGGTGACGTAGCGCGTCCCCCAAGACGGCATGAGTTCGAGATGCTCAAACTGTGTTGTCGCTGGAATTATGATATCGGCATAGCGCGCGGTGTCGGTCATAAATTGTTCGTGGACTACCGTGAATAAATCATCGCGCATTAATCCCTCGATCGTGCGGTTCTGATTCGCGGCGGTGACCACCGGGTTAGCGTTGTAGACCATCATCCATTTTATTGGCGGTTCCATCGCCGGGTCGGTCAAGGATTTGCCCAATTGCGCCAGGTGCTCGCTCCGACCGCGCGGCGGCGCATCGGCGGGCGGCAGCATCACGCTGTAATCGAAGGCATTAAAAAAACCGAACAACATGAAGGTGCTTAATCCGCCACCCCGTTCACGCCATGCGTCGATCAGTGGCGGTAGACAAGACACCGCACGAACCGAGTTGTGGCCGTTGGAATAGCGTTCCATACCAACGAGAAAACGGATCACCGCAGGCCGTGTGCTCGCGTAGTCGTGGGCTAGTTTTTCGATCACGTGCGCGTCGATGCCGGTAATTTCAGCTGCTTTCTCTGGCGGATATTCTTTAACCCGTTCGGCTAGCTGGTCGAACCCTAGGGAATGTTTGGCGATGAAGTTTTTGTTATGCAGATCGTCGCGAATGATCACGTGCATCATGGCCAAGGCAAGCGCCGCATCCGTTCCCGGTCGAAGTTGAATATGTTGATCGGCGTGTGTCGCAGTCGGAGTTTTAATCGGATCGATCGCTACGATCTTCGCGCCGGCTTTGCGCGCGCGCATAAGCGGTCCGCTCCAAAGATGGACGTTCGTCACCGCGGTGTTCGTGCCCCACAAAATAA